>JAISEB010000151.1 GCA_031264395.1 Treponema sp.
AGTTCTACCCTGGGGTTTATCGTGATTGACGCCTGTATGGTTTTGCGTATTTTTTCCCGCAGGGCGTTGAGGGGCCGCGAGTCGTCCATGAAGATGTCGGGCCCCACTTCGGTCTTGACGGTTATCCTGTCAAGGACGCCGTCTTTTTCCACAACGATAAGGTAGTTGTTGCCCACTTCCCTCATCGCCATGATCACTTCCTCAATCTGGCTGGGGAAGACGTTGACGCCGTTGATGATAAGCATGTCGTCGCTGCGGCCGGTAATGCGCCTGAGGCGGCGGTGTGTTCTTCCGCAGGGGCAGGGTTCCGTGTAAAAACCGGTAAGATCCCTTGTACGGTAGCGGAAGAGGGGGCTGGCTTCCCTGCACAGTATGGTAAGGACAAGCTCGCCCGGCTCTCCCTCGCCCGCGCTTTCCAGTGTCTGGGGGTTGATGATCTCGGCGATGTAACCGTCTTCCCAGAGGTGGAGTCCGTTTTTCTCCTGGCATTCAAAGGCAACCCCCGGCCCGTTCATTTCCGAAAGGCCGTAGGAATTGAACACGTCTATATGCAGCAGATCTTCTATGCGCTTTCTGGTGTCTTCCGAATAAGGTTCCGCCCCGGCAAAGGCCCTTTTCAGCGCGAGGTCTTCCAGCCTGTAGCCTTCTTCCCTCATCCGCGATTCGACATGAAGAAGGAAGCTCGGCGTCGCGTGCAGTACGGTGGTCCCGAAGTCCCGCATAAGGCGGAACTGGCGGGCGGTGTTCCCCGATCCCGACGGGATCACCATCATCCCTACTTCCTCGGCCCCGGCGTGAAAACCAAGGCCGCCCGTAAAAAGGCCGTAGCTGATCATGTTCTGAAACACGTCCTTTCTGGTACAGCCCGTGCCGTAAATACAGCGGGCCACATAGGACGCCCAGCGCCCCAGATCCCCGCGGTTAAAGTAAACGGTGGTGGGAATGCCCGTGGTGCCGCTTGACGCGTGGAGGCGTACCACCTCTTCCTTCGCTATGCTGAGGAAACCCCAGGGAAACCCTTCCCTTAGATCCTGTTTTGTGGTAAAGGGAACGCGTTTCAGATCTTCGAGGCTTTTGATGTCCTCCGCGCTTTTTATCCCCGCTTCGGCAAAACGCTTCCCGTAAAAGGGGCTGCACAGGGCGCGTTCCGCCGCCGCCTTGAGTTTCGCGAGCTGCAGCGCCTCAAGGTCCGCGCGGGGCATTTTTTCGACGGCGGGGTCCCAGTACTGGTAATCCATTATTCCCGCCCCTCTTCGCCCGCCGCGTTCCGCCCGCTTCTAAAGGCCCTGATGTTCGCTTCGGCCGCGTCCTTTTTGGAGGCAAAGGCCGCCTCTATGGCGTCTTCCAGCGTTTCGCTTTTTAGGGGAAGAAAGGCGGACGCGGCCCCCACCATCACCATGTTAACCGCCTTCGCAAGGCCCGCTTCCCGCGCAAGGCCGGCGGCCGGGACGATGCGGGATACGGGAAAGGCCCGTATGGCGCGGATGACTTCCCCAATTTCAGGATAATCGGGAATATTGATGAAAGGTTCCTCGGCGCTTACAAGAACGCCTTCAGGTGAAAGCCAGTGCGCGTAGCGGAGGCTTTCCAGAGGTTCCATTGAGATGACAAGATCCGCCCCGCCCCTGGGCACAAGGTCCCCGGCGATAACGCCGCCTGAAAGCCTGAGATGGGCCAGTACCGCCCCGCCCCGCTGGGCCATGCCGTGAACTTCGCTCTGGCGGACGGCAAGCCCCTCCGTTACCGCGGAAGCGGCGATGATGGCGGCTATGGAAAGGACTCCCTGCCCGCCCACGCCGGCAAGTATGACATCGTATTTCATGCACGGTTACTGTAGCGTTTTTTCCGCCCTTTCACAAGGACGTTCTTCCGGGGCCTCTCCTGATTTCCGGCCGGCCTTGTTCCGCCTCCGGGCGGCTTCCAGACATTCCCTTTTGAAAATCACGACGGAAAGCCCCCGGTATTCGATTTCGGCCTTGAGCCGGGCGGCGTTTTCGTCGATCAGCGGCTTCTTCGCCTCGAGTTCCAGAAGATGTTCGGGATTTACCCCCAGAGCGAGTACAAGAGCCCGCAGGCCCGCCTGCGGAACGGCCGTTTCCTGGCACCCTGTCATGGCGACGGTGGAGTTGTCGAGGATCACGGCCGTCATGGGAACGCCGGCGTTTGCCGCGTCGAGGAGGCCCTGGATTCCCGAATGGATAAAGGTCGAGTCCCCGATAACCGCGACGGAATAGGGAAGCCCGGCTTCCGCCGCCCCCCTTGCCATGCCTATGGACGCCCCCATGCAGACGATGGATTCGGGAACGGAATAAGGCGGAAGGGCTCCCAGCGAATAGCAGCCTATGTCCGAAGTAACCGCGGACAGGCGGCCGGCCCCGTCCAGCGCCGCCATCGCTTTTTTGATTGTCTCGTAACTGTCGGCGTGGGGGCAGCCCCGGCAGAGCTGGGGCGGCCGCCCGGGCAGATTCGGAAGGCCGGGTATTTTTTCCGCCATGGAGGGGCGGGGCAAAAGTCCCAGCGCCGCCCGTATGTTGTCGGGGTCAAGTTCCCCGGTCCGGGGAACCGCCCCTCCGCCGAGCCTTCCTTCTACCGTTACCTCGTGGGGCAGTATGCCCCGCAGCCGTTCCTCCAGAAAAGGCTGGCCCTCTTCAATGACAAGGACCCGTTTCTTTCCTTTACAGAAGCTCCGTATTTTTTCGGCGGGAAGGGGATAGACGCCTATGTGGAGGCGCGGAGGGGCCCCGCCGCGCAGGGCCGCGAAATCCGGAAGATTTTCATCGTAGTAGTTGCCGCCGAGGCCCGACGTGATCACCGCGAGATCATGCGCGCCGGTTCCGGCCTCCTCTCCGCCTTGCCCTTCAGTTTTGTTTGCCGGATGGGCCGCCGACCAGCCCTCAATATCTTTCTGTTTTTCCACAAGGGCGGCGTAATTTTTCCGCGCGTAAACGGGGAGCAGCATCCACCGCGTTTTGTCGCCCGGTTTTGAAAGCGCGTTCCCTCCTCGCGGCGGAGAGGGAATGACCGCGGAACGGGCGTGTGAAAGCCGCGTCGCGAGGCGCAGCATCACAGGAACATGGAAGCGCTCCGACACGTCGAACGCTTCCCGCGTCATGTCGTAAGCTTCCTGCTGGCCCCGGGGTTCAAGGCAGGGGATCATGGCAAAGGCGGCGTAGAAGCGCGAATCCTGCTCGTTCTGGGAACTGTGCATCCCCGGATCGTCGGCCGCGGCGATTACAAGGCCGCCGCCTATCCCAAGGAGCGCGCCGTTGATAAAGGGATCGGCGGCCACATTAAGGCCCACGTGCTTCATCGTAACAATGACCCTGCGGCCGGCAAAAGAGGTCCCCAGCGCCGCCTCAAACGCCGTCTTTTCGTTGGCGCACCAGGCCGCCCTGGGGCGGTCCTGCGCGCCCGCGCCCTCCGCGCCGCCTTTTTCACATTCGGCGATGATCCGCTCGAGAATTTCCGTTGAGGGAGTGCCGGGATAGCCGTAGGCGGCGCTTATCCCCGCGTGAAGCGCGGCCAGCGCGACCGCCTCGTCCCCCAGAAGGGCAAGCGCGTCACGGCGGGCCCCGTTTACAGTGGTATGGTTCATGAA
>JAISEB010000173.1 GCA_031264395.1 Treponema sp.
AACGGTAACGGTTGAATACGCCATAGGCGACGCCGGACCGGCCGGAGGGATAATCTTTTACGTGGACAGCGCGGACACGTACCCCCTCTGGAAATACCTTGAAGCCGCCCCGGCGGATATTGGGACTATGGCATGGGTTATATCTGGAACAACTTATGCAAACAGCTTGATAGGAGGCACCTCGCAAGCGATAGGAACCGGCAAGGATAATACCGTTGCGATACTGGCGGCGGCGGACACAGACGCGCCCGCGGCAAAAGCTTGTGACGATTACAGTTCCGGAGGCTTTGACGACTGGTTCCTGCCAAGCCTTGACGAACTTTATGAGATGCACCTTAATAGAACGGCTATAGGAGGGGTTCCCAACGGCTTCTACTGGTCCTCGTCGGAGGCCACCTATAATTTCGCTGAGTACAGGCACTTTGATGACTACTACTCTTTCGGCACCCAGTTCAAGTACGCGACTCATCTGGTTCGGCCTATCCGGGCTTTTTAACGCTTTATGCCGGGGATCTTTCAAAACTTCAGTTTTGAAAGATCAACCATAGTCCGTGGCGTATACCCGTATTGACACCGGAAGAGAATGCAAAAATTTAACCACAGACCTCACGGACAGAACGGACTTCTTTAGTTTCAAATGCATATTTTGTCCGTGTTGGTCCGTGTCTGTCCGTGGTTATTTTGAATTCGGAACACCGCCTGCAACAAGGCAAGGAAGACCGCTACGCGGTTGGAAATTTGACCCCTTTCCCCCCTTTCTTCTTTTACTTTTTCGACTTCTTCGACCTTGCGGTAAATTTTTTCTTCAAATGTATATTTTGTCCGTGTTGGTCCGTGTCGTCCGTGGTTATTTTGAATTCGGCGGAGGCGGTTTTTCCGGAGGCGGAAGGTTAGAAGCGCCAGCCTATGCCGAGCATGGGCCGAAGGTAGTTCAGCAGTAAATTATCCCTGGAAAAAATGTGGAAGTATTCTATCCCGGCGTCAAGGAAAAGGGGGCCGGTCAGGCGGCTCTGAATCGAAACGTCTATGCTCACCGAGGGGTTCCAGGTGGCCTGTTTTACAACATCCAGGCCCTCGTTGAAGTCAAAGCGGGAAGAGAGGTAGGTCATGCCTCCTCCGGCGCGTATGGTTATGTACATGTCCCTTCGCGGGGGCTGTATCCGCCATGCCGCGAACAGGTGGCCTCCGGCGATATGGGTGTACCGGGACCGTGAATGAATTTCGGTGGTAAGGAAATTCCAGAATGGCGCCGCGCCCAGACCCCATGCGGGATTGTCAAATGGATGAGCGGCAAAGCGGATGGTAAAGCCTACGGGCTGAAATGGATTGGTGGAATAAATTTCGTTAAAGTCGCTGAAGGGCAGGGTAATGAGGGGCGTGTAAAACAGTTCCAGCGCGAACGGCGGCGTTTCATCTTCCTGGGGAGCCGGGGGAGGAAGGGCCGGGGCGTCCGCTGCGGGCGGAACGTTTTCCGGCGTTTGGGCCGCTTCGGCACTTGGGGAAGTTTCTCCGCCTGTCTCCGGGGGAACTTCGCTTTCGCTCCGGTCCGGTTCCCGCGCCCTGAGTTCAAAATATATCCAGTCTGTCGTTGAACCGGGCCGGCCCAAAAGATCAAAGGCGCTTACGCTGAAACGGTATTTTCCGACAACAAGGGGACAGTCTATAAAGGTTTCGGTTCCGCTTGTTTTACGGAGCTGTTCGGCCCATTCATTTGAGGCGGTGAGTATTTCCACCGTTACCTCATAGTCCGACGCGTATTCTACCGGCTGCCAGTTGAGCCGGTGGAGAACGGGACCGTCCTGGGCCGCAAGCGCCTGTACCGCCGCGAAGAAGAAGACGGCAAGCGGAATTTTGTTAACGTTCTTAGCGTTCATAGATAATTCCCGGGCTGGTAACTCTGGGCGCGTCCGGCCTTGGTACTTCAAGGATGAATCCGCTGTCCGCAGTTTCGCCGTGCTGCCTTGAGACGCCGCTTGAGTTGAGGGATACGGGTTCGACCTGCCACGCCCACTCGCCGTTGTCCAGGGAAGGGAGGCCGGTAAACACAAGGCGGGGTTCCCGGACCATGTGTAAATTCTCCGTAAGGCCCCGCCTGATGGTAAGGACATACGCGTTTGCCCCGGCGACAGGGTCCCAGCTAAAGACAAGCCGGGCGTTTGTTTTCAGGTAGGCGGCGTCAATGATCGTTCCCGGCGGCGGAAAAAGATTTTGGGGCGCGGGCAGCAGAAGCGGCGCGGCGGCAGGCGGCGCGGAAAGCCGGGATGTTTCTGCGGCGGCAGCGGCAATCGCCGCCGCGATAGCCGCTGCGGAAGGAACCGTTTCCACGGGCGCCGCAACAGGCGCGGGTTCGGCCGGGGGCGTAACAACGGGACCGGCGGCCGGGACGGAATACAGCACCGGGAGGACAGAGGGAATTTCCCCATCGTCGGCCGGCGGGAAAAAGAAGGCGGGTCCCGGCCCGGCGGGACGGGGCGCTTCGAGGATCGTCAATCTGCCGTCCTGCGCCGGAACGGCGGGCGGGGGGCTTCCCCGTTCAGCCTGAAAGATACGCC
>JAISEB010000265.1 GCA_031264395.1 Treponema sp.
TCCGCCCATCCCCGCTCGCGCAGCATACCCATTGTCGCGATGACGGCAAACGTGTTCCGCGAAGACGTAGAAAAGTGCCTTGAAGCGGGCATGAATGATCATGTGGGAAAACCGCTTGATACCGGGGAAATAGCGTCCAAGCTCAGGAAATTCCTTCCTGTAAAATAGTTAGAATAGCGCCCTGCGCTTCCATCTAAACTTGACCCGCAATTTGGGGAATGATTATGCTGTACCGTGAAGAGGAATTTACCACAAGGTCGAAGAAGTCGAAAAAGCAAGAGAAGAAGGAAAGTATGGGATCTTCGTTTGCCGGAAAGCACCTGCCAAACAGGCCTGCCCGGTGAATTAAAAGAACGAGGAATTTTTGCGGAAAGCGAAAAGCCCTTGCCGGTTATATACAAAGGGATACCGTTCCGGCTGTTTACGACGTTTTGGCGGCCCGTATAAAGGCTTTGCGTAGCAAAGACCAAGGCCGACAAAATGTGGTGGAAGTTTTGCGTGGGAATGAGCGAAGCGAATAACCTAGCAAAACTGTAGCCCGAGCCGCCTGCTGACGGCGAAGCGTAAACAGTCCTGTTATGTGCAGTACGCCCTATTTTTTATGATTTTATTAGCAAATATATTATAGATGATATTGATAAAATAAATGTAGTAACTATAATACCACAAATAATAAATAAGTATACTTTTATTTTAGGATATTTACTAAAAATATAATCTTTAAATTCTTTGATTTCATTAACATCTTTTTCAATGGAGGTAATACGATTATTATATTTTTTAATTGATCGTTTTATTGTATTAAAAGTTTTTTCATGATTTTTTATCTCATCATTAAGAAATTGAATTTTTTCAGAATTACTTTTTAATGTTTTAATGTTTTCTTTTATTTTTTTTTCATAATTCCCAAGTAAATTATCGTGTTCTTCAACTTTTGCTGTTTGTGCTTCTTGGTTAGCGTGAAGTTTTTTTGTACCTTCCTCAAGATTTTTCTGTTTTTCAAAAATATCTTGCTGTACCTTTAATTGTTGAATGACATTTCTTATTTCAGTTTTAACAAGCTCTGACAATTTATCTTTAGAAGCACCTTCCAATTTTAACTGTAATTGCCTTACGGTTGTCCGGTTTAATGCAATATTACTAACTCCAAGCATGAGTAAAAATTTACTGATTTCCGCCAGCTTAGTCTGGAATTCAAATGATATTTTTTGCGATCCTGCAAGTGCCATTATTGCCTCTGCACTATCAATACCAGATGATTGTGTGGCTTCAATTGCATTTTTTCTATTAAAAAATCCTGCTGACTCTTTATAGGCAGAATCAGCACTTTTTTCGGCTTTCTCTGCTCGTTTAATAGATTCATTTATGCTTTTTTCTAATTCCTTATATTTTTCAATCTGTCCACCTACAATCGAAGGCAAATCACTCTCTTTGATATTTTCAATAAATATTTCACCTTCTTCCATTTTGGCGATTTCTCTGGAATCCTTTGATACTAACGATGTCTTTTTACTAATTATCCCCATTTTATTACCTCTGTAATATCCTTAATAAACCCTTTATTCTTCTCCTCAATTAACTTTACATCTCGTTCAATTTTACTCAGTTCATAATCAATATCATGTACTGATTGAATATAGGATACCATGTTTTTATCAATCAAATCAAGTACCTCCTTTATAGTTTGGTCTGTTTTTTCAGCGGCTATCCACATATCTGCCTGCAAATAATATATTTTAGCATTTGATAAATGTAATTGCTCGTTATAAATTGCAATACGTTGGTTTCTTAGTTGACTACGTTTAACTCCCATTTTTACATCAGAGAAAACCGCTATTGCAAATCTTCCAACTCCAACAAAGTTTACACGTAACAAAAATTCTGTTGCAAATAAAGCCGGATTGCCAGCTGATTTAATTCCACCTCGAATTGCTGCATCAATTAAATCACATGCCGTAAAAGTTCCGGTTGAGATAGTCAACATTCTTATTATCGTTCGATTTTTCCAGGGTAGGCAATTTTTCCATTCGATTAGGTTTAACTCACTTAGCCGTTTGACATTTTTTTCTTTTATTTCCTGCACAAATCTCCTGATAAAATAAAATCCACGCACTATACATTCATTTAATATGACAGGAAGCGCTTGCCGACCAAGTTCATGAAGCGCTCCCAATTCCGCACGAAAATCAAATCTCATAGGTTCAATAATTTTTCCCGCTTCATCACGCTTGGCCAGCAAAGTCCCATTAAATAATTTGGAAATCCAGACAGAAAATTCTTTATTGCCATCTTTATTATTCTTGAAAAACGGTAACAATGAAATTTCTTTTAGGAGAGAAAGTATAGGTCCTGGCAAACCTGTCCCGGCACCCGCATATTTCTTGGAACCTGCCATATCACTAACCATATGGAAAAACCAGAATACAGTCCCAAATAAAAATTTATGTGGTACGTCTTTACCGATTAATAGCTTATTGGTTATATTTACGATTTTAAATGCGCCGTTTGTATCAGTACCGTATGCTTTGCTTGTAAATTGAGTGAGCATAGAAAATACAAGCCCGATGGGTGTTGGATGGTGGGCAAAATCGCGCAAGTGGTGCTGAAGTCCTCCGCCAAATTCCGAAGTTACACTGTCACTGGGCACACCATACTTTCCTTCAAGGAACTCAATCGATCCCTCAAGATCATCACCTTTATATCCTGTTTTTTTTGCAATATTCTTTACGAAATTATTAACTTTGTCACTGCTCCATGCTTTTCCACGATCTAAGCTAAATTCACCTACCCAAAAAGAATCAATCAAGCCGGCTAAAATACCACTTCCAACAGCCACCATATAATCAATGCCATCAGCATGATTGGTTAGACGGTCGATTTCTTTGTTTAATTCTTCGATTTTATCATAATTTATCTGGAGTCTTTGATTTATCCTGTTTTTTGCTTCGGATATTGATATTTGTCTTGGGTCATCATATGTTTCAAGAGCTGGAATAATTTCAAATTCAACCTCAAAATCATCACTAACAGTCTTAAAATTCATTAAAGATGTCATATAAAACATGCCTTTATCAAAAAATTTGGGATATAAGCTTCATCTATTATTATACTATGGTACCATAATATTTACAATAGTAAGATATATCATCTAAACAAAGCTAGGGCGCATTGCATATAACTATTGATCGCGCCTATCGGATAGATATTCTTGTCGAAAGAGACAAAGTACTTATCGAAAACAAATCCGTTAAAGAAATACAAGATATACACGTGGCACAGCTATTGAGTTATCTGAGGCTTTCCGGAATTTCATTGGGATTTTTGTTTGATTTTAATATACCCTCATTCAAAGACGGTATCTGTGCGCGGGTTCTTTTCCGCGCCGTTACAGTTTTCCCGAACGTTTCACGCCAAGATAACGGTTGATAAGGGCCGGCGAAATTTCCTCCGGGGTAGTTTCAAGGGTAAGAAGGCCCATGTGCTCCCAGCTGCGGTACAGCCTGTTCCGGGCGGAAAGGTAGGAAAAGGCCGCGGCGGTTTCAAGAATTTCGCCTGAGCTGTAGCGGGACGAAGATCCCGGAGGAGGCAGGGATGTCCTGACGCCGGCCTCGCGGAAACTTACAAGCAGAAGCAGATGCCGCAGCCGTATGCGGGGCAGTATCCAGGACAGCGATTCACCGTCTTCTTCCCTGAAATTGGAAACCAGAATGATGAAGGTGCGCCGGTGCAGCCGCGCCAGCGCCTTTTCAAGCGCGGAAAAGGGCGAAGAAGGCACAGGCCCGCATTCAAGATCGAAAAGCCCGTTCATGAGGGACGTCAGCGTGCTCATCCCCTTGCGCGGCGGGAACCACCTTTCCGAAGCGCCAAAAGTCTGCGCCGCCACGGCGTCGCCGTGTTTGAGCGCGGCATAGGACAAAAGCAGCATGCCGTTAAGGGCGCTGTCAAATTCCCTGCCGGGAAGGCGGTAGCCTGAATCAAGGACAAAGAGCACCTGCTGATCCTGCTCCTCCTGATACTCCCGGACAATATATTTCCGCCGCCTCCCCGTCGCCCGCCAGTCTATGGACTTGATGGGGTCCCCTTCCTGATAATCGCGGAGGCTCATGAACTCAAGCCCCTGCCCCCTGCGGCGGATGTCCCGCTGCCCCTTCCCGGACATGAGGCCCGAAAGGGCCCCGCCTTCGGCGATCTTCCTGAAATCAGGATACGTCCGCCCCCGGCTTTCGCACACATGGAAAACCTTGAGCCGCCAGAAGCGGAGCGGGGAATCAAGCAGAAGCTCGATTCCCGGAAAAAGCCAGCGGCCCCGTTCACGGGGAATAACCGTATAGGTAAAAACAACTTTCCCCGCTTTTTCGCCGCCTTTTCCTTTTGGCCGGAAGCGGGCCAGCGGGCCGAGATCAAGCTTCACGGGAAAAATTACCGGCCCCCCCTGAACGGAAGCCTTTTCCGTTTTAGCCGTGCTTGCGGATACGGCCGAATCCATGGAAGGCGGATGGAGATCGCAGAGCAGGGCGGAGGGAACAAGGGGCCTCTTTCCGCGCCGTATGGTAAGGGTAATACGGGCGGCCTCTCCCTGGGCAAGGGAAAGCGGCGCGTCCCGTTCGCAGACAAGCCGGTCGGTAAGGAGGCCCAAAATCAGGGCGTCCATGACGACAAAGGGAAAAAGAAAAAGCCCGGCAAGAAACCAGACAAGGGAAAGCTGTTCCGAAAAAAACGCCGCGGTTCCAAGCAGGAACCAGACGAGGGCGGCGGCGAAGAGGCTCCTTCCGGGCTTCATGTTCTGGGAGCCTCCACCCCCGCGACAATATCCGCGATGATGTGTTTGTCGTCAAGACCTTCAAGTTCGCTTTCCGCCGAGAAGGTAAGCCTGTGGGCCAGCACGGGCCGCGCCAGAATTTTGATGTCGTCGGGAAGCACAAAATCCCTTCCTTCAAGAAGCGCCTTTGCCCTTGCGCACCGTATCAGGGCAAGACTGCCGCGGGGACCGGCGCCGGTCTGTACCGCCGTGCTCGTCCGGGTCGCCGAAGCAAGCCGCACGGCGTAATCAATAATCGAAGGATCGGTCCGTGTCCGCGACGCAAGATCGCGGAGCGCCGTAAATTCTTGCGGGCCAAGAACCGTTCCCACTTGTTCAGCCGAGAGTTCAGCGCCGGTACTCTCCGCAAGGATCCTTTCCACCATGGTCTTTTCTTCTTCCATGGAAGGATAATCCGCGATGATCTTCATGAGGAAACGGTCTTTCTGCGCGTCGGGCAGGGGGTAGGTTCCTTCATGCTCAAAGGGATTTTCCGTCGCGAGAACCATGAACGGCACAGGCAGCGGATGATCCTCGCCGTCAATGCTCACCTGGTATTCCTGCATGGCCTCGAAAAGCGCCGCCTGGGTTTTCGCCGGCGCGCGGTTGATCTCGTCGGCGATAAAGAGGTTGGCAAATACCGGCCCCCGGCGAAAAAGAAATTTCCCCGTTACGGTATCAAGAATGACGTTGCCGGTAATGTCGCTGGGCATAAGATCCGGCGTAAACTGAACCCGCCTTGAAAGGCCCCCTATCGCCTTTGCGAGGCAGCGGACAAGAAGCGTCTTGCCCAGGCCCGGCACGCCTTCCACAAGAAGGTGCCCGCCCGCAAGCAGGGTAATAAGGGAATAATCCACCAGTTCCCCCTGCCCTATAAAGGCCTTCGCGATTTCCGTTTTTACCGTTCCAAGAATTCCCGCGGCGTCACCGGCGGTCAGCTTCCCCTGTTCTTCCATCATACAGTCTCCATTGTTTTTCCAGGATCAGAAGATCCCTGATTATTTCCCCGTACCTCATGTTTTTTCCCGAATCAAGAGCGGCCCCGATGCGGCCGATTTCCCCCGTTTCCGCCGTCCCGCCCCTGAGGCGGATTATCCTCCGCAGTTCCCGTATATACGAATCAAGATAGACGGCAAGCGAATCGTATTTTTTAAGGAAGCGGACTTCCGCGCGGAACCGTTCTTCTATGGGCCGCAGTGATACTTCCTTCTCGTCGCGCACAAGGCCGAAACGGGGAATGACCATCCAGAAACCGGCCGTTACAAGCACAAGGAGCGAAAGAACAAAGGGGCGAAAATCCCCGCGTTCGGCAAATTTTCCGAAAAAACTTTTTACCGCCCGGCGTCCCCGTATAAAGAGAACGCCGCCTTCTTCGGCGTCAAAAAGTTCCCATGCAAGGCGCGCGTTTACTTCTTCGGCAATATAAGAGTTCGCCATGAACCAGGGAGCGCCGATTACTGTCAGCATTCCTTCACCCGCCGAAATAACCGCGAGCCGTATATTCCCGTCAACCGCCACGACACTGGATGTTACGCCGGGTACATTGTGAATAACGAAACGAATCCTGTAATCGAAATAGGGATGTTCCCCTTCCCCGGAAATTCCGGGAAACATGCCGGACGCGAAAGCCCCGGGGGAGGCGTCCTCTTCGTCTTCGGAAGACGGAAACGGGTACTCCTCAACGGCGATGCCGAAAGATTCAAGGAACGCGGCAAGGGAATCGCCTTCGCCGGGAGCGTAGTTAAGCGAAACAATGAGGCTTCCCCCGTCCCTTATCCACGTGGCAAGGCCTTCACTGCCGGAATACCATGCAAAGGCGCCGGCATCAACAAAGACGGTTTTTTCCGCCGCCTGCAGTACGCTGTACGGATCTCCCTCCTGCATTCTCCGCACAGGATGACCGTTCGCGTTAAGCCACCGTTCAAGAGCGGCAAGCTCATTGGCGCGGACTTCCCGCGAGGCGCTGAAACCTTTTTTAACAGGGCGGATCTCAAACTGCGTGTAGGCGATGATTCCCAGTACGGCAAATACGGCAAACACCATGCCGATGATTCCCGCGTATCTTTTCACGCGCCGCCTCCGCCGTCCTGAGAGGCAAGGACGGACCCGCCGAATTCCATGGCCCTTTCAAATGCGCCGGCGGCGGGGTCCCTTCCACCGTAGGCAAAACCGGCCCAGTTTTTTACGAGATCGGCAAAGGGCGCTTCGTCACGGCCCGACTCCCTGACCAGCGAAAGGCAGTCGTACTCCGTCGCCTCAGGGGGAAAGACAAGGCCGCGCCGCAGGGAAAGCGCGGCGAGGGTTCCGCCAAAACAGGCGGCCCAGGCTTCACGCATGCTGTTCATGGCGCGGAACGCGAGGGCTTTTTCAAAAAGGGACGCGGCGCTTTCCCCCGCTTCGGGCACAAAGGTTCCCCGGTATTTTTCCTTCTTTATTCCGCCCGCCGGACGAAACACCGCCGCGTGATGCGCCAGCCTGACGGCAAGAAAAACGGCGGCCGCGGCGGCGGCAAAGACAAGGCCGAAGGCGAAAAACTTTTTCACGTTTTCGGTCTTGAACGTAAGGGGAAAGGAAGACTCGTCCTCTTCAGGATCCGTTTTCCGGTTTTTCAAACCTATCTCCCAGCCGTCCTTTTCGCCCCCGAAATCCTTTGACTCAAGAATTTCCTCAAGAGATCCCAGGGGAAGGTACGAGGGGGAAAATTCCTCCGCCGCCGGGCCGCCGGGCGGAACGGGATCTTCGGCAAAGGAAGATACGGGAAACAGGGACAAAAGAGCAAGGAAAAGGGCCGCAAACACGGCGGGGGACGTACCCGGGACGGGCCTGTAATTTCCGGCAAGCCGCCTGAAGAGGATCTCCAGATCCCATCCTTCAACCTCGACGCGGCTGTTGATGTAAAGCCCAAAACCCATGCAGACATAGACGCTTTCCACCAGCATGATGTTCATACACCAGGCGGCAAAGAAGAAGAGTTCGTTCTGCCCGAGAAACGTGCTGAAGGAAGGCATAAGATCCGGCCTTGAAATCTGTCCTATGGACCAGAAAAAGAGAAGTTCACCGCCAAGGAGCACCCACTCAAGAAGCAGCCCCCAGCCGGAAAGAACGGCGCAGAAATCGACGCCTCCCCTTACAAGATCCTTTTTCCGCTGCCTGAGACGGCGGAATTTGAGGCCCTCAAGAACGCGGACAGGCGTCATGACGGCCCGCCATGGGCTGAAACGCCGCCAGAGAAGATCGCCGGGAAGCGAACGGAAAAGGCTCTTCCCCAAAGCCCGGCATATGCGCCGCGCGCCCGCGAAGGGCTCGAAAAAACGTACCGACACAACATGCAGAACGGCGCGGTCAAAAAAAGGTTTGAGGTACCAGAGAATGAGCCAGGACAGGGGCCGCGCGGATTCGGGAAGAAAACGCAGCGCAAACGCGGAGATCCACAGGGGCAAGGCGAAGAACGGAAGAAAGTAAACAAAACTCCTCCGCCACAGGAGCAGCCCCGAATCCGCCGCCTCCCAAACGCTTCTCCGCCGGAGCGCAAGAACGCCTTCAACGGGAGCGGCCATGACCGTCCCCCTTTCGCCCGGCAAGAAGCAGATACAGGGCGGCAAGGACCCATCCGGCCGCGCCCGCGCCCAGACGCAGTTCCACAGGCAGGGTATGCCGCGACGACCAGAACGCCTCGATAAGCGCGGCGGCAACCAGAAACAGGACGCTTCCCGTGATGAGCGGCAGGGCGTCCATGCCCGCCCTGCGGAGAGCCGCGCCACGGCTCCGGCCGCCGGGAATAAAAAAACGGTAGCCAAGCAAAAGCCCCGCGTGGGCGCTTAAAATAATGGCCGTAAGCTCAAAGCTGCCGTGGCCTATGATAAAGGGAAAGAATGTTTTTCCAAATCCAAGGTTGATGATATGAGCCGCGGCGGCGCCGAGGAAGATCCCGTTGACGCTGAGAATAAAAAGGCTCCCTATTCCGGCGAGGATTCCGCCCGCGAAGGTCCTGAACGCGATGGAAATGTTGTTATAAATATAGTAGCCGAACATATCCGCGCCGGAACCGACATCGGGAGGAGTCAAAAAATGTTCGCTTGCGGGATCGTACATTTCGGCAATGGATTCCGCCTGGGAAGCGGGAATGAATTCATAGACAAATTCGGGAAAACGTATACAGAGAAAGGCGGAAAAAAAGGCAAGGCCGTAAAAAACAAGAAACGCGGCGCCTATTCCCCGCCATTGCGAGCGCACCTTGCGGGGAAAAGTGTAAAGCACAAAACGGGCAAAAAGCCTGAACGACCATTCGCGCTGGCCGTAGAGGATCTGGCTGCCCTCGTTGACCAGTATGTTGAGCCGCTCTATGATCGCGGCGTCAAAACCGTGGGCCCGCGCGGTGTTGAGATCCTGGGTAAGGCTGCGGAAGGCCGCCGGAAAGCGGGAAGCCCCGCGGCGTATGTCCCGCCGGCCGCCGCTTGTCATCGTCTCAAATTCCTTCCAGGAAGCTTCCCTCCTCTTCCTGAAGGCGCTTTCGGTCACAGGATTCCCCCGGCGGCCGTTTTGCGGGCAATTCCCAAAAGATACGCCGCGGCGGAAGGGGAAGTCCCGCCGGAACGCGCCGTGAACGCCTCCTGCCGGGCGGAATGTTCAAGAAATTCCACGAAGGGGCCCGCGATTTCACAGGCGCGCGCCTCGCCCAAAAGGGGATAGCCGCGGGCAAACAGCACGACGGCCTCTTTTTCTTCCCCGGAAAGCGGGCGCGGAGGAAGGACCGGGGAAAGGTCCCGAAACCAGGTGTCGGAAAGGGAACGCCCGCCGGGCCGCCGGGGCGGAGTGGCCAGCGAATGAGAGGTATACACCACAAGGGTGCCCGCAGCCCAGTCCCCTATACGCCTGAAGCCGGGGCTTGCCGCCATGACAATAAAAACGATGGGGCAAAAAAACATGAAGGTATCGGCAAAACGAAGCAGGTTGCGGAGAAACGACGCGCCGGGGCTTACCGGGGAACCGCCGCTTTGCACCACCCGTATTCCCATGATCTTTTTTCCCGGACTCTGCCCGCGAAAAAGAATGTCACACAGGACATGGTAAAACCAGTCTATACCGAAAATCATCAGTATAAAAAACCAGTATCCGGCAAAATCCCCGATAACTTCGGCAATGACAAGCACGGCAATAATGAAGATCCACTGTATGGCGGTGTCAATCGCCCAGGCACAGGCGCGGACAGGCAGCCCCGCCGGAAAAAGGACGAATTCAACGCCTTCGGGAGTTTGTACCCCCAGAACCGAATCCGCCGGACCATACCCGGCGCCGGCGTCAGCCATCAGAGCACGGCGGACGCAATCCCCACAATCACACCGATAATCAGGAGAACCGGAAGCAGGGCATAGCAGATTATGGTAAGAATACCCGTGAATTTCAGCAGGGATTTCCCGTTTTTGAACGCCGTCTCAAGGGCCCCGTCGGCGCCGCTGCGCTGGTAACTGCGTATTTCCGCCCCAAGCTTGTAGGTAAAACGGGCCGGAAAAAACATAAACACCGCGCCGATTATGTAGATAAAGCCGACAAGCCCGCCCATTCCCCCGGCAAGCACGCCCGGTATACCCGGAATTTCCGACATCCCCGCGGACAAGGCGGGAATAAGTGAAAGGAATATGACGCCGCCCAGGACAAGAAACCCGCAGTTGATAAAGCCCATGATCCCAAGAAAACGCGCCCAGGGAGACGCTTCCCGCAGATAACGCTGCATGGTGTCGGTAAGATTCCCCGCCGAACCACCCTCGGATTGCACAGGCGCCGACTCCGCCGCCGGACTCTGATAGGGGTTAACATCGTCAGCCATGAACCATTCTCCTTTTCACCGGCATACAGCCCTTTCCAAAACCGGACGGCCCCGGAACAGCCGGCACTTCAATAGTACAGGGCAAAAGGAGATTATGCAAGGCGGCCGAAGGCGAAGCTCCACTTCGCCTTCGGCTGGGGAGTTTTACGGCAGGGCGCGTATGCTTCATGTCGTACGGGCTTTGACGGTTACGGGGTTCAAGCAGGTCGCGCGGAGGGCCGAAGAGCCGCAAAACTCCGGGTGGAGCGCTAACCGGCGGTGATACACAAACCCGGTACAGGCGTTTTTCGGTAACATCTTTCGTGAGGCAACGTGCCTTGACCTGCATCATGGGCTATGGGGTATACTAACAGTGCTTTCAAAGTCCCGGTTCCGCCGGCCAGGCTTGCCGCCTCTGCCGCGTTTCATTCGGGACATGAATTTCCCCCGCCAAGGTGGCTCAGTTGGCAGCGCGGCGCACTCGTAATGCGCAGGTCCCGGGTTCGATTCCCGGCCTTGGCTAAAAAGCTATATATACTTGCCTGGGCTCGTCTAGGCTTAACTTTTCTCACCTATCCTTGCCTAGTCTTG
>JAISEB010000050.1 GCA_031264395.1 Treponema sp.
AAAGATACCGAATGGTGTTCTTCCAAAAAAGTGATAAACGGAAGTTCCGTCACCGTTACCGCCGCGGCGGGCATGGTTCTGGCAAGCCTGGTGCTGCGGGATCTGGTTTCCCGAAACCGCCCGCGGGAGCGTTCTGCGGAGGCGCCCGCGTCCGCGGACCCCGGGGCCCCGTAATGGCAGATCGTTTTCTGCGCCGGGCCGGGGCGGGCGAAATAGTCCGCAGACTTACGGCAAAGGCCGTGCTTGAACGGAACCTGATAGCGGAAGGCGACCGGGTGCTCATCGCCGTTTCCGGCGGGAAAGATTCCACGACCCTTGCCTGGGCGCTCTCCGCGCTCCGGCCGGCCCTCAAACGCCGCTATGAACTTGGCGCCCTGCACATCTCAAGCGATTTCTGTTCATGCTGCAAAAAAGCGTTTCTTTCGGAAAAACTAAAAAGCTGGGACATTCCGTTTACCGATCTGTTTGTTCCCGTCATCGGTCGGTTAAAAGAAGGCCGCAAGATGAACTGTTACTGGTGTTCAACCCAGCGCCGCACGGAACTGTTAAAATACGCGATGGATCATTCGTTCAACAAAATCGCCCTGGGCCATCATCTTGACGACATCGTCGAAACGTTTTTTATGAACCTTACCGAAAAGGGAACGCTTTCGACGATGCCGGTAAAGCTCAGCTACCGCAAATACCCCGTTACCCTTATCCGGCCCCTGGGGTATATTGAAGAAACCCAGGTTATGGCCTGCGCCGAAGAACTGGGCGCCGCCGCTTTCGCCTGTACCTGTCCCTACGGGATCAACTCGCGGCGCCGGAGCATGCGGAAAAACCTTGCCGCCTTTACTGACTTTACCGGCGGATCGGGAAAAGTAAAACGGCGGATACTCGCGGCTCTTACAGATCTGCCGTTGGGCGGAAAGGATCTTGCGGATCTGCCTTCGGGCGGAAAAAATCTTTTGGATGAAGGGTGATGATTTGACGGAACGGCGGCGGGACAAACATGAAAGTTCTTGACTACGACTGTCCGTTTACCGTTAAAATCGCTTTATCGATAACCGAATTTGATCCGGCCCGGTGGAACAGCCTTGTCCGCCCGGACGACATTCCTTTTCTTGAGTGGGAATGGCTTGCCGCCCTGGAAAGGTCGGGCAGCGTCTGTCCCGAAACGGGCTGGCATCCGCTTCATCTGTCCCTGTGGGATGGGGACAAACTGCTTGCCGCCGCCCCGCTCTACCTTAAATACCACAGCGACGGCGAATTTGTCTGGGACTATATGTGGGCAAAGGCGGCTTCTTCGCTCGGCGCGCCGTGGTACCCCAAACTGACGGGGGTTGTCCCCGCCACCCCCGCCGAAGGCTACCGTTTCCTTACGGCCGACGGTTTCCCCGGCGGGGCTTTGCTCGACAAAACGCTGCTTGACGCCGCGGAGGCGCTGTGCCGGAACAACGGCATTCGCGGGCTGCACCTTCTTTTTGCCGATCCGGCCTGGGCTTCGCAGCTTGTCGGGCGGGGCTATTCCGCCTGGAAACATCAGCGCTATGTCTGGGAAAACGCTGGGTTCGGTTGTTTCGACGATTACCTTGCGGGCTTTAACAAAAACCAGCGCAAAAACATCCGCAGGGAATACCGCCGCCACGAAGAACAGGGGATTGGCCTTCGTATTGTTGACGGCAGTTCCGCGGACGGGCAGGGCGGATACTTCGACACGATCCACGAGCTTTACACGATCACCAACGACAAATTTTTTCCCTGGGACGCGCGCTGGGTTAACGGGGAATTTTTCAGGCTGCTTGAAACCGGCTATGCGCACCGGGTCGTATTTTCCGAAGCGTACCGGAACGGAAACGGCGAAGCGGAAGAAACCGCCGCCCTTGCCATGATGATCCGTAAAGGTGAAAAAATCTGGGGCCGCTACTGGGGCGCGTACGAAGACCGTAAGGACCTTCACTTTGCCGTTTGTTATTACGCGCCGATGGAGTACTGCATCCGGGAAGGCATCCGTTATTTTGATCCCGGCGCCGGATCGCCGCACAAGGTCCGCCGGGGCTTCCGTTCGGTATTCGACACAAGCTACCACAAATTTTTTGATCCGCGGCTGGAAAAACTGTTCAGGACAAATATTGACGCGGTGAACCGTTACGAGGAAGAAACCATCGATGAGCTAAACGACGCCCTGCCGCTTAAAATCGTACCGTGAAGCAGTGTTCTGTCTTAGCCCATGTCGCCCTTAGCGAGACGGAGCGCCGCCGCCGTTTTCTGGGTCAAACAACCGTCTTTTTTCTGTAACCTCGACACCCACAAAGTGTTTTTTAGTAAACCTCCTCCATTTATTTTATTTCTTTTTTCTCTGGTTAGGGGCTGTTTTCCGACAGCCCCTTTCTTTGTTTTTAAGTCCTTTAGGTAACCTGGGATATAATATTCTCTTTGAAGAAAATATCAATGGGAATCTCGATAACCGGAAGGCACTTTTCGCCCAGAATTTGTTTTTGATAGAATTGGCTTACGGCCTGGAAACCCTGATTTTCCGGCCGCTGATCGATGAGACAGTCGACGGCGCCGTCCAGGAGGGCACGCCGGTTCGGAGGAAGGTTGTCGTGGCCAATCAGGGTAACCCGGCTCTTGATACCCCGCGCGACCAGATAGGAGCCGACCAGATGTGTCTCCGCGTGGGACACGAAGATGCCGTTTAT
>JAISEB010000080.1 GCA_031264395.1 Treponema sp.
ACACCCTCTACAGTTAGGCTATGCGGGTTTTATGTAAATCCGCCGGCCGGCGGGCCTTTTCCGGAATTCCGGGAAAGGTTTCCGGTTATTCAAAAATACCGTAGTTTCCGGCCATGCGAACTGGGGGTCCGCCGGCGGGAAATTACAAGGCCTGCAAGGCGGATGTCACGCTGCCTTGCAGGTCCATTTAAGAAGGAGAACAAAAAAATGTCACTATCCATCCGTACAAGAGTTATCTTGATCATCTCGGCAATAATCGCGGGAATGACCGCGGCAAGCGTGATCATCGGCATTACCCTGACCCGCCGGAATCTTGTAAAAATCATTGAGAACGACATGGGCGTATCGGCCACTATTGCCGAACAGCTTATTTC
The DNA here is from genome assembly GCA_031264395.1 of Treponema sp. Classification (GTDB taxonomy): domain Bacteria; phylum Spirochaetota; class Spirochaetia; order Treponematales; family Breznakiellaceae; genus JAIROE01. The sequence continues at coordinate 375 of JAISEB010000080.1, forward strand.
GGAAAAAGTCGCCGGTCTGCGCTCGGAGCTTCGCGTTGCCGCGGAAAAGTGCCGCGGCCTTGACGACGGGCGGATTGCGGAAGTGCTGCTGGAGGAGATGAGCAGGCAGGGGTATCTCGACATGGGCCTTGTAAAAAGCGACGGCAGCATGGTGAGTTACGGCATCAGGCCGCCTGAATACAGGCTTGCGGAAAATGTGAACGCCCGCCGGGCTCTTGACGGCGAAACGGTCGTGAGCACCACCCAGTACAACGACTACGGGGACTTCATCATGCGTTTCTGGCTGCCCCTTGAAGACGGGAGAACCATAGTGGCAAGCCTCCCCGGAACGGTGATAAGCGACATACTGGCGCAGTTCCGCATATGGGAATCGGGAAACATTTTTGCCCTTGATAACGAAGGCGTGATGATCGCCAACATCAGGCCCCACCTGGTCTATGGCCGTCGCAACTACATTACCCAGCCTGAAAGCGAAACCGAATACCGCAACATGGCCGAAGTTTTTTCCCGCATGGTCCGGGGAGAGGCGGGAACGGCCGAATACGACTACGACGGAGTCGCCCGTATCTGCGCGTTCAGGCCCATTAGCCGGAGCGACGGCTGGTCCCTGGGCGTGGTGAGCCCCATCGCCGAAAGTCCCATCTTTCAGGTGATCAGGAGTTTTATGATAACAGGCGCCGTGTTCCTCGGGCTGGGCATCATTGCGGCCTTTATTGCCGCGAGCTTTATCGCCCATCCGTTTGAAAAAATGAAGGAGCTTGCCCTCGTGGCAGAATCGGCGTCCGAGGCCAAGAGCAATTTCCTTGCCAACATGAGCCACGAGATGCGCACTCCCCTTAACGCCATTATAGGTTTTGCTGAACTGGAACTGGGAAAGGAGCAGGAAGGGGAAGAGGGATCGGTGTACCCCGCGGAGACCAGGGGAAACCTCGAAAAAATTTACAGTTCAGGCGTAACGCTGCTTGGACTTATCAACGACATCCTCGACATATCAAAAATAGAATCGGGAAAATTTGAACTGGTCCCGGTTAATTACGACATGCCGAGCCTTATTAACGATACGGTGGTCCTTAACATCGTGCGCATAGGCAGCAAGCCCATAACGTTCAACCTTGACATAGATGAAAACCTGCCGGTGCGGCTCTTTGGCGATGAACTGCGGATAAAGCAGATCCTCAACAACCTCCTTTCCAACGCCTTCAAATATACCAAAGAAGGAACGGTGACGCTCCGCATCCGCTGTGAGCGGAACGGAGAGGGCGTATGGATGAACTGCGGCGTTTCCGATACCGGCATGGGCATACGGGAAGAGGACATGGGAAAGCTCTTCGGCGACTACAACCAGGTAGACGTAAAAAGCAACCGCCATATCGAAGGAACGGGCCTGGGGCTTGCCATTACAAAGCGCATGGTCGGGATGATGAGCGGAACCATTTCCGTGGAGAGCGAGTACGGTAAAGGAACCGCTTTTAAGGTACGGATCCTCCAGGGCTTTATCAGCGACGCCGTCATCGGAAAAGAGCTGGCAGAAAACCTCATGGGATTCAGGTATATCATGGCCCGCCAGGATAGGAACAAGCAGATAGTGCGGAGCCACATTCCCTATGCAAGAGTCCTCGTTGTTGACGACGTGGCTACCAACCTCGATCTTGCCCGGGGCATCATGAAACCCTACGGCATGACCGTGGACTGCGCCGGAAGCGGGCAGACGGCGGTAAACATCGTGAAGAAAGGCGAAGTCCGGTATAACGCAATCTTCATGGATCATATGATGCCAGGCATGGACGGCATCGAGACGGTGCGGGTTATCAGAAACGAAATAGACAGCGACTACGCCAGAACCGTGCCCATTATCGCCCTTACGGCAAACGCCATTATAGGCAACGACAAGTTCTTCCTCAACAACGGCTTCCAGGACTTCCTTACCAAACCCATCGACATCATAAAGCTGAACGACGCGATTAACCGCTGGGTGCGGGACAAAAAACTGGAAAAGGAACTGGGCCTTGATACGGAAAGCAGGCTTGCCGAAGAAAACCGCGATACGGCGGCGGAAGATCACGAGAGGGATGTCGAGCGCCGCATTACGGAGCTTATACGGACCACCCCCGTAGAGGGCCTTGACGCGGAAAAGGGGCTTGAGCGTTTCGGCGGGGACGGAAAAGCCTACATGGAGTCCCTGCATTCCTATGTGATTCACACTCCCGAGCTTCTTGAAGCGGCCCGGAACACGGAACATCTTGCCGATTACGCCATCACCGTACACGGGATCAAGGGCTCAAGCCGGGGCATATCCGCGGACGCCGTGGGGCAGAAGGCGGAGGAACTGGAACACGCGGCCAAGGCGGGGAACCTCGATTTTGTCAACGAGGAAAACGGCCACTTTATCCTGACCACGCAGATGTTTATCGCCGACCTGTCGGGGCTGCTTGATATTCTGGAAGAGAACCTGGGCAAACCGCACAAGGCGGCCCCGGACCCGGCGCTGCTCACAAGGCTCAAGACCGCCGCGGCAAATTACGACATGAGCGAGCTTGACAAGGCCATGGAGGAGCTTGAGCAGTGCGTCTACGAAGTAAACGCCGAACTGGTGCCCTGGCTGCGGGAGCAGATAGACAAATCGGAATTCGGGGAGATCACGAAGCGGCTCATGACGGGACATGAAGGGCAGGATGAGGAGGTGCTGTTCTTCGAAGTTTCCTGATTTCCGGCAATCCGGAAAAAGAAGAACCTGGGCTGTCCGGAACACTGGTTGTTTTTGGACAGCGCCGGTTCCATCACAATATTAAAAAAGGAATAAAAAAATGAAAAACGGACGGCAGACAATTTTTCTGGTTGACGACAACATGACCAATCTGACAACAGGAAAAACAATACTCAAGGATCATTACGACATTTTTTCCATGCCTTCGGGAGTCAAACTCTTTGAGCTGCTGGAAAAGATAACGCCGGATCTGATCCTGCTTGACATCGAGATGCCCGAAATGAACGGGTATGAGGCGCTTAAAAAACTCAAGGGTGAAAAGAAAACAAACGGTATCCCGGTAGTGTTTCTTACCGCGCGGAACGATCCCGGAAGTGAACTTGAGGGATTAAACCTCGGGGCCGTAGACTATATTTCAAAGCCCTTTTCGCCCCCGCTGCTTTTGAAACGCATAGAGAACCACCTGCTTTCGCAGACCCAGCAGAGGGCCCTTAAAGATTACAACGACAACCTGCAGCAGATGGTGCAGAAACGGACAAAGCAGGTTGCGGAGCTTCAGAATTCAATACTGAACACCATAACGGAGATGGTTGAATTCCGGGACGACGTAACGGGCGGGCACATAGAACGCACCCAGCGTTATCTGAAACTCCTTGTGGACAAGCTCCTTGCCGAACGGCTTTATTGGGAAGAAGTTTCCACCTGGAATCTTGAATTCCTTGTTCCTTCCGCCCAGCTTCACGACGTGGGTAAAATCGCCATAAGCGACGCGATCCTTAACAAGCCGGGAAAACTCACCTCCGAAGAATTTGAAATCATGAAGAAGCACGCATCCATAGGGGAAACGGCCATTGAACTTATCATGAAGACAAACTCGGACAACGATTTTCTTTACCACGCGAAAATCTTCGCAGGGACCCACCACGAAAAATGGGACGGATCGGGGTACCCCAGGGGATTAAAGCATTCCATTATTCCCCTGCAGGGAAGGCTCATGGCCGTCGCCGATGTATACGACGCCCTCATCGCCGCCAGGCCCTACAAGCAGCCCCTGAGCACGCAGGAAGCGGAGCGGATAGTTATCGAAGGCAGGGAAAAGCACTTTGACCCCGTCCTCGTGGATCTGTTTAAGGAACTGGCGCCCGAGTTTGCCCTGATCGCGGAACACTGCAACACGGCGCTGGCGGAGGCCAGGAAAAAGGACGCCGCGTTCCCCGATCCCTCCCCGCCCTTGCCGGCGACGGCGTAGCGCCTTTTATGCGCGAAACGCGGCCAGACTCTTAGGTCTCAACCCTTCCGTGCTGTTTGATGTGATCCATGTACCGCTCCATTGACCGGCCGGCGGGAGGGGTGACGATCAGGAACCCCGCGTTGAAGCTGTGTTCGGTGCTTCGGATCCAGCGGCCTTCAACCTCAAGCTCGAAGCGGGAAATTGCCGCGGA
>JAISEB010000082.1 GCA_031264395.1 Treponema sp.
CCCGGGACATCGGCGAGCGTCTGCGCTACCCCAACGCCCTGGTCAAGGCCATGACCCACCTGATCGAGGAGCATATGTTCCACTACGACGACACCTGGACCGACGCCGCGGTCCGCCGTCTGATCATCCGTATAGGAGAAGAAAACCTGGATGATATGTACGCCCTGCGCCGCGCCGACGCCTACGCCATGGCCGGCGTGGAAATCCCCGGCATCCTCGCCCCCCTGGTTGATCGTGTCGATAGGGTCCTCGCCCAGGGCCGCGCCTTCTCCCTCAAAAACCTGGCGGTCTCCGGCGCGGATCTTATGGCCGCCGGGATCAAGAGCGGCAAAGGCATGGGGATCATCCTCAAGGAACTGCTGGAAACCGTGCTGGAGGATCCCGAACTCAACACCAGGGAAAAGCTCCTGGAAATCGCAGTAAAACTAAACGAGCGATACAGAACAGCGAAGTAAAATTCAGCTCCGGTCCTTTTTTACATCGGCGCTTTTCCCCACCACATCGGCGTACAGCTCTTTAAGGCGTTTGCGTAAATGCAGCACAGCGTAGTGTTTGCGCGAAAGGACGGTATTGACGGGGACCTGTGTCTTTTCGGCGATTTCCTTTGCCGGTACGCCCCATAGCTCCGTTTGTTCAAAAACGCCGCGTTGTTCTTCCGGCAATTCGGCGAGGGCGGATTTTATTTCTTCCCATACCAGCTTGCGCAGATATTCGCTTTCCGGCGTTACTTCCGCGTCGAACAGGATGTCGGCAAAATCGACAAGATAGGTTTCGTCATCTTCTGCGTCGTATTGGACGGGAAAGGGAGCGTCTTTCTTTTTTTTTGAAAGATTGATGATATGATTCTTCGCCACCCGAAAAAGCCACGCCCCTGTTTGTTCAATGGGCGCGGACAAACTATCCATCCGCGACAACTGGTAGAATACGTCCTGAACGATATCCTCCGCCTCGTCCGGGGAATGTTTGCGGACAAAGTTAAGGAGTCTGTCCTTGTATGCGATAAAGACCTGGGCGGCCCTGCGTTTCTGTTCCTGTTCCGGCATTTGCTCCCTGTGTTTTTTGCCGTCCGGCATTTTACCGGAAGGGATTGTGATGGTGTTTTAAAAAGTCGATTCGTTCTTCTTCGCTCATGTTAAGCCATTTTTCACGGAACGGGTTGTGGCGGCGCTGATCATCGCCGGACAGGAAATTGCCGTGTCCGTGCAGGCCGTGTCCAAAACCGCCCCCGGCAATGCCGAGGCCGCTAAAAAGGACACGGGTCAGCGCAAATAAGCCGGCCGCCTGCAAGTAACTGATTTTGGGCAGGCCAAAGATCGCCGGAAACAGCCAGTTCCACAGGAACATAACGGCAAGGCCGAACACCGCGCTTATAAGGGCAAATATGCCCATGCCGGTTAAACCCCGCAAAGTCCGTTTGAAAAAGTTTTTCATAGTTTTATCCGCTCCTTCCGCCAATATCGACCACAGAAAAGCAAAAGTATGTTACTTTTCTTTCAATTTTTTTGCTACGGGCTGCTAGTCCAGCGCCAAAGCCCTTATCCTGCCGAGGGTTTCCGCCGACAGGCAATGTTCCAGCAGGCAGGCGTCTTTTTCCGCAGTTACGGCGCTTACTCCTATAATCGTCGTAAGAAAGGTCAGCATCAGGGCATAACGCCCCCGAATTTCCGCCGCCGCTGTATGCCCCGCTTTTGTCAGCCTCACGGTCCGGTAACGCCGGTGTTCCACCAGCCCCCGCCCTTCCAAAACTTTCAGCGCCGTGAACGCCGACGGTTTGGAAACGCCCAGCCGGGACGCAATGTCCGTCAGCCGGGCTTCGCCGCCGTTTTCAGAAGCAAGGATGCTCACGGTCTTGAGATAATCTTCCATAGCCTGGGTCATGTGGGTATTCCTTATACCTATGTAGACAAATAAGGGGGAGAAATATTTTAGGGGTTTTTGGGGGAAATTTGAAAAATACTGTCAGTCAGGGGTTTGCAAATTCGACTTTTTATAGGAGGTAAAATTTGTTCAATTTGCATGAATTTTAGGATGGTATGGCGCAGAACGTTCAGCCCATTTACAACGTTTTGGCGGTCCGAATAAGGGCTTTGCGTAGCGATGTTTGGATCCTGCTTTTATTATATTTTTATCTCATATATTCTTCAATGTAATCTTTTGGCTTCATAATCTTTGGCAACGTGAGAATCTGGGAATAAACCAGCAGAAATAATAATATTTGTATCAACTAATATACGCATCTTAATTCTTTTTATTTTTACGTAATTGTTTTATATATTTTTCCACATCGTCCGGATCATTAAAACCAGCCTCCTTTGCGGTGCCTTTCATATTCTTTTGCAAATTTGTCAAAGTTAATTTATTTGAATTTTGAAAATAATATTTCCCATTTTCTTCAATGAATATTATTTTATCGCCTTTTTTCAGATCCATTTTTTCTCTAATTTCCTGCGGTATAGTTATTTGCCCTTTTGATGTTATTTTTGCCATTTCCATATCCTTACCATCCTTACTTTTAAATATATTCCATTATTTTTATTTTGTCAACTGTTTTTTTAAATATTTTTGATAAAATTCAGGCAAAATTTCGCATAACAGTCCTGTTTCCACCGTGATAGCATCTGCTTTATAAACAAACACTACATAGCAATCCCTCTTCCCATCATATTTCACCGTACATCTTCCCAGCTTAACCCAAACCGCGTTAGATACTTTTTAAGACGGTCGGAGTCGTTAAAACTGGCGCGTTTAGCGCGGGAATGGGCAAAGAGTTCCCGTGCGGCGGTAGAACAGGTAGTGGAGAATTTCAGGAAAGCGGTGCGGGTATAGGCGGCTTTTCTGCGGCTGGAAACGCGGGCAAAGCGAATTGCCGCCAGGCCTATTTTTTCCCCAGTCCCAGGTAATACGTTTCAAATGATTCGCTGCGGCAGGAGGCGGGCTTAAAACTTTTTCCCGTTGTAAATTGTTCCCGTATTTTTTTAAGAAGGGCGGGGGCGTCCCCTCCCTGAAAGACCTTGACGAAGAGGTTTCCGCCCGGACGTAAAGAGGAGGCGGCGTAGTCCGCGGCGGTTCCGGCCAGTTCCAGAGAACGGAAGGTGTCCACGGAACGGTTCCCCGTAGTGGCGGGCGCGGCGTCGCTTATCACAAGATCGTAGGGCCCCCGTGATACAAGCGCGTCCCGGACAGCCTGGCTTGTTATGTCCCCCTGCATGAAAAAGAAATGGTCCCCTTCAAAAAGATCCCTGCCATGAACATGGCCGTTGTATTCGCGGTTGCCGTATTCACGGGACAGGGGGGCAAGGTCCGCGGCGGCAAGAAAGGCCCTGCCGTTTTGAAAGCGGGACGCAAGCGTGCGGAGAACATAGAGGGTCCAGCTTCCCGGAGCGGCTCCCAGATCCAGAACGCGGAAAACGCCGCCGCCCGGCTTTAAGAGGCCGAATTTTTCATCGGCCTCCTTCAGCTTGTACACGGAGCGGGCGGGGTATCCTTCCTTTTTTGCCCTGAGCGTCCAGTAATCCGGCTTTTCGTAACGCGCCATGCGTTCTAAAACAGAACCCTTCCGGCGGCGAGCAAATCCCGGAAGGGCGAGCTCTTCCCGTCAATGACAATGCTGCCCGACGCGCCTCCGTCTTCGTTTTCTTCATCCATCCTGCATGAGTCAAAGCGCAGGGATGAAACAAAGGTCATCCCCCGCACACGCACGCCACCGTCGAAAATAACGGCATCCATCGAAGCGCCGCGTATTTCATACTTCATGGCGATCTCCCCGTCAAGGACGGGAGACATAAAATAGCCGGAAAGCTCCTGCGGGGTGTAACCCCTGTAACCCAGATCAATGCTGCCGTCGCGGGTAAGGGCCGAAAAGGTCCCTTCGGAATTGGATGCCCGTATGCCCGGAGGAATGGCCGGGGGGCCGCTCGGGAACTGTTCTTCCAGGTCGCTTTCTTCCACAGCCATGAGGACGGAAACAAAAACCATGACAACTTCCCTTTCGGCATCAATGATCCGGTCTTCCGAAACATAAGTTTCGGCCTGTTCCACAATTCTCTTGAAGTCTTCGTTGCCGTAGGGGCGGTTATTGACCGTGACTTCTCCCCCGTTCTCTTCCTGGTACGGATCATAATTACGGAAAAAAATGGAAGATACCGCCGTATCGCCGCCGACCGAAATTCTGCCGTCAAGATAATCGTCAAGTCCCACATTCCCGTTCAGGGTCAGCATGCGCTTATTGGGCGCGGAGCCGGGACCGTCAGTTTCTTCCGCGACATAAAAGCGGAAATTGTCAAACGAAAGCCGCAACTGATCCTGTCCGCGCCGTGTCTCCCACGTAACGGAAGCGTCCACATTTTTGCCGTCTTCGTCACTGTCTTCCGCACGTTCAAATACATAAAAAAGCCCGGCCATCACTCCGGCAAGCTCGTCATCCTGTATATTCTGGGCGAAAAGAAACCGTCCCGAAAACATCATTATCACCACGATTACGGCGATTGTTTTTCCCGTTTTACTTCTCATTTTTTCCTTCTCCGTATATTATGGACATGTATGAATGATCAGTATATCCAAAGACTGAAAAAGATAGAAGATGAACTTGAAAAATGGCTGCCGGCCGGGCCGGAATCCGCCTGGACAGATCGTATCTTTCCGGGGCTTCCCGGCGGCGTTGATCCGGCGCTGGCCCGTTCCCTTTTGGAACCGGGAAGGGATCTTCTGAAGCGGGGGGGCAAGCGCTGGCGGCCGCTTCTTATGACCCTTGTCTGCGAAAGCCTCGGCGGCGGGGACGGAGCCGTGCCCCTTGTTCCCTTGGTGGAATTCTGCCATACGGCAAGCCTTGTTCATGACGATATCGAAGACAATTCCGGCGAAAGAAGGGGAAAACCCGCGGTGCATCTGCTTTATGGAATTGACCGGGGAATAAACAGCGGCTCTTTTCTCTATTTTCTTCCTCTTGCATGCATAGATGAATGGGTGGAAAAAACGGATGCCGGTGAAAATTCTTCCGTTTCCGGCCGCGCCGGCCGTGTTTTTGCCGTCTGGGGGGAATATATGCGGAAACTGCATCTGGGACAGGCCATGGACATACATTGGCACCAGGACTTTTCCTCGCTTCCCGGCATCGACGAATATTACACCATGTGCGCCCTCAAGACCGGCTGTCTTGCCCGGCTGGCGGCGGTTCTGGGAGTGTACGCGGTTCCGTTTCCCGCCGACGCCGCGCGGAAGACGGCCGCGGATATTCTGGGAGGCGCGGCGGAGAAACTCGGCGTCGGGTTTCAGATCCTTGACGATGTAAAAAACCTTACAGCCGGAATTCCCGGCAAGGAACGGGGCGACGATATTGCCGAGGGAAAAAAGAGTCTTCCCGTGCTTCTGTATCTGCACAGAAGGCCGGATCGCCTGAAATTCGCCGCGGAGTGTTTTGCCGCCGCCCGCAAGGACGGGCCGGGAATTCCCCTGGCCGGGGCGTTTATTGATGAGCTTGATGCCGCCGGCGTTCTGGAAGAGGCGGAGGAAAAGGGACTTTCCCTTATCAAAGAAAGCGCGGAAGTTTTTTCCGCGGAGACTGTGGCCGGGGAGCTTTTACGGGAGCCGGGCAGAACGCTGCTCGGCGGCCTTGCCGGCCTTATCAGCTGAGCCTGTTCCCCGGTTAAGAACACATGGAAAAGACGGCGGCTTTCGGGTTACAATAGGAAAGGCCATGAACGACATGATGAAGGCTGAAATCTGGACCATCGCGCGGACCGAACAGGGAAATGCAGTACTCGTCCGGCCTCTTGGACTGGATGTCGCCGTTCCCATATTCATCGGCCCCCTTGAAACCCAGTACATACTCATCGGCGGCGGCGAAGTGCCGGTTAAACGGCCCCTGACGCCGGATCTTTTTTTGAGCCTGGTAAAACGGGTCGGCCTGGAACTTAAACGGGTGGAGATCCACGAAATCAAAAACGATACGTTCCACGCCCGGCTTGTTCTTTCCGGCGGTGAATATACCGGCAGGATACCCCTTGTCCTTGATTCCCGCCCTTCCGACGCCTTTGCCCTTGCGGTGCGTAAAAAATGTCCCGTCTATATTTCCCGCAGGGTAGTGGAAGAGGCCGGAATTCCGGTTGATATGGTTATTGACGAAATAGAAGAAGCGGCGGCTTCCATTGAGCTGCGCGGCGAACATTCCGCCGCATCGAGACGGGAAGAGCTTCTTGCCGAACTGGACAAGGCCGTCGCGGCGGAAGAATACGAAAAGGCGGCGGAAATACGGGATCTGCTGCTTCTCCTCGACAAAAAGGACATCCCCTAGAAGCCTGTTGCACATGCGGGTTTTTGCGCAATGCGCAGCAAACCGCCAGTGTGTTATTGCCAAAACAAAAAAAGACGTGTTATAATAGAGCCGATTCCAAAAGCTGATATTTTGGAACTGCTTCGAGAGTTTATCTTTCATGTGAAAATGCCGATAAAGAACATTGGTCCAGGTTACTAAACAAGTCCAATGCTTTGGAGCCGTCCGGTGCAGATTGATCTGAAATCCCGTTGCCGCGTTTTTCTCAGGCTGATAGTTTGCGCCGCGCTGACGGCCGGTTTTCTGGCTGTTTTTCCGCTTCCCCGGCCGGGCTTTTTCCGGGACGCCGCCGCCGAAACGGACGCCGAAAACGGCATGGGCGGAATGGGGTATCCCGTTTCCCTTGAAAATACCGGCGGGGCGGACAGCCTTGATTCAGGGGTCCCCGAACCGGAGTCCCTTTCCCGCCCCCGCATGCTGCTGTGTTCCTCCTACACGGTTCAGCAGGGGGATATAATAGGCAACCTTGCCCCAAGTTTCGGCCTTAACGACGATACGCTCATATCCCTTAACAACATAAAGAATACCCGGCTTCTTACCATAGGCATGGAACTGAAGATTCCCAATCAGGACGGCATACTCTACACGGTGGAAAAAGGCGATACCCTGGGGAGTATTGCGGAAAAATTCAGGGCCGAAACGGCGGCGATTGAAACGGTAAACGAACTCTTTTCGGATACGGTTCATCCGGGAACGGTGCTGTTTATTCCCGGCGCCAAAATGGATTGGGATCAATTGCAGGAAATAAACGGGGATCTTTTCATCTGGCCGGTGCGGAGCTATATAACATCCCCCTATGGCTACAGGAAAAGCCCCTTTACGGGCCTGCGTCAGTTTCATTCGGGCATGGATATAGGCGCCCCCGCCGGGACTCCCATACGGGCCGCCATGCCCGGCCGCGTTACCACCGCCGGCTGGGACAATTCGTTCGGTAATTATGTAGTAATATCGCATCACGCCGGATACCGCACCCTTTACGCTCACATGAGCGTTATCCGTACCAGAGCCGGCGCCGTTGTAAATACGGGAGAACGCATAGGCGATGTGGGAAGCACGGGCCTTAGCACGGGGCCTCATCTCCATTTTACCGTTTACAAGAACGGCGTCACGGTGAACCCCCGCAATCTTTTGAAATAGCCGGCGGCGAATTCCGTCATTATACGGGCCTGTCCCGGAATTTTATACAACGTTTTTTTAGGAGAGTATTTATGGAAAATTTCGATTTCTATGCCCCCGCGGAGATTGTTTTCGGAAAGGATACCCAGAAGAAAACGGGCGAACTTTTGAAAGGCCGGGCAAAAAAGGTGTTGCTTCATTACGGAAGCGGCAGCATCAAAAAAAGCGGGCTTTACGATGAAGTCGTCGCGTCCCTGAAACAGAACGGAATTGATTTTGTGGAACTGGGAGGCGTGAAGCCCAATCCCCGGCTTTCCCTGGTTCATGAGGGCATAGCCCTTTGCAAAAAGGAAAGGGTCGATTTTATTCTGGCCGTGGGCGGGGGCAGCGCGATTGATTCGGCGAAAGCCATTGCCATGGGATTTTACTACGACGGCGATGTATGGGACATTTACGAGCAGGGCAAAGCCATCGAAAAGGCCCTTCCCGTGGCGACGGTCCTGACCATTCCGGCCGCGGGCAGCGAGTCAAGCGGCGATACGGTCGTTACCAACGAGGAAAAACAGCTCAAGTACGGCTACGGCAGCCCCCGTCTGCGCCCGGTTTTCAGCATTGTAAATCCCGAACTTTTTTTCACCCTTCCCAAAAACCAGATTGTCAACGGCGTAGCGGACATGATGAGCCATGTATTTGAGCGTTACTTTACCAATACTACCCATACGGATCTTACCGACGGCCTCTGTGAGACGGTATTAAGGACGATTATCAAAAACGCCCCTTTTGTCTGCCGGAACCCGAAAGACTACGACGCCTGGTGTGAAATTGGTTTTGCCGGTACGGTGGCCCACAACGGGCTTGTAGGCATGGGCAGGGAACAGGACTGGGCCTGTCACGGCATGGAACATGAGCTTTCGGCCATTTACGATGTCGCGCACGGGGCGGGGCTTGCCGTTCTGACTCCGGCCTGGATGAGATATGTCTACAAAACCAATGTCAACATGTTTGTACAGTTCGCGGTCAATATCATGGGAGTAAACGGCAGTTACCGGGACCCCGATGCGATTGTACTGGAAGGCATTGACAGACTGGGCAAATTCTTCCGGGAAATAGGGCTTCCGTCCACGCTCGGGGAACTCGGCATAGACGAAAGCAA
>JAISEB010000051.1 GCA_031264395.1 Treponema sp.
GCGGGATTAAAGATCCCCAAGCTTCCAGATCTCTACCGCTTCATCCGGATTACCGAAGCCCGCGTTAAGGAAAGTTCCCTGCGACAGGGGATTGGTGGAGGCATATTCCCAAATACCCACGCCGAATTCGATATTTTCAAGACCCGTAAAACCGCCGCTTCCCTTCCAATAACTGGAAACGGTATATTCCTTTCCGGCTTCAAACTTAAAGCGCAGCTCTATATTCTTGTAAGTAATATGGTATATGGTGCGGCCTCTGGTGATATCGCAAAGCAAGTCACAATGAATCGTCGCCGCCCTCGCCGGCAGCGTAACCCTGTTTATCCTGATTTTCGCTTTGGGATACCATACCTTATTGTCAACATTGGTCCCGTTGTAACTTGTCACGCGGATCGTGTTGGAGAACACTACCAAAGCGCTTTGTTCCGGGGAAACCGACTCGTCATAGGTGATTTTACCCGCCGACAACTGTCTGGCGATTGATATACAGCCGGAAACCGGCAGAGCGGCGCAAAGAAGGGCTGCCAGCACGGCGCATTTCCTTGCCGTCATATCTTTCATGTTTTTTCTCCTTCATAGTTTACGGCGCGAGTTGACGCCCCGCCGCAGGGGTAACGCGGGCACAACTGTCTTTCGGGATTGGTTAGGTATGACGCGGGGAATGCAAAAACAAAGGCCCCGGACGGGGCGGTACTACAGGAAAAACGAAACGTATCAGGTAAAACTGCTATACGTCCCGCAAGCGGGGGGGGGGGGGGGTAATTCATTACTATACAAGGAATTAGCGCTGTGTACGGGGAGCCTGTACATTTTGTTCATGGAACGCCTTCCCTTCCCGCCCGTACGGCCAGCCGCCCGGAACGGATGATGCAGGGTATCACAGGATCATGGAAAAAGCAAGGGGACGGCTATGGTTCGTTTTTTACGCGGCGCAACACGGGGGACCTTGCTTTTTAGGCCTTAAAGAGACATACTGTTTTTATGGATAGCGGTGAAATACTCTACATAACAATCCGGCTGGTTTTGGGCGCGCTGGCTTCTTTTTTTGCCATAATGCTCTGGTCAAAGACCCGCGATGTAGCGTGGATGCTTGTGGTAATTGGAACCATCGCGGCCTATATAGAAACGGTTTATTCAATTTTGGATATGTTCGGCATTACCGAGGGGGACACCTTCACCATCGGAAGAGTTCCGGTGGCGGCGATCGTGCTTCCTTCCCTCGAGACTGCCTTTTTTATCATCGCCTTCCTTATCATGGTGATCCGTAAATACGGCCGGCGTTAGGGAAGGTCAAAAAATCTGGAGGATGTATGAAAGCCCTGTTAATCGGTATCGTTATTCTGGCCGCCGCCGTATTTGCGGCGCTGCCTCCCCACATTGCCGGGTTTGGCTTGGGATGGTGGGGTGATGTGCTGGTCTTTCTTCGGGGAGGACTGCCGGTTATAGCGGTCTTTATAGCGGCCATTGCCGTTTTTATCGGTATTGCGGACATGAAAGACAGGGCGGAGGCTAAAAAAGAGGAAGAAGCCGCCGCAAAGGAAGGCGCGGCGGGGGAAAATACGGAGCCGGACGCCCAAAAAAAGTGACGGCGGCGGGTTTGACGCTTGACACGAACCTTCTCTTTATGGCAGTATGCAAATTCAACTGTTATATTGAGAAGGTTTTATACGAATGAATACGATTTTTGTAAAGCCCGCCGATGCGGAGCGCAAGTGGTTTGTTATTGACGCAGACGGAAAGGTGCTGGGCAGAGTGGCGGCCAAAGCCGCGTCCATTGTCCGGGGCAAGGAAAAGGCGATCTTCGCGCCTCATCATGAACTGGGCGATTTTGTGGTGGTGGTAAACGCGGGGAAAATAGTCCTTTCGGGCAGAAAGCCCCAGCAAAAGCTCTATCACCGGCATACGGGCTATGTGGGCGGGCTCAAGACCGAAACCTATGAAAAACTCAAGGCCCGTCACCCGTCGGCCCCGCTGGAAAACGCCATACGGGGCATGTTGCCCAAGGGGCCGCTGGGCCGGAAACTGCTGAAAAACGTCAAGGTGTACGCCGGGGCGGAACATCCCCACGCGGCCCAAAATCCCGCGCTTATCAGTTTATAAGAGGTACAGAGTGATCAAGAATCTTGGCATCGGAACCGGAAGAAGAAAAACCTCCGTCGCCCGCGTGTATGTCCGGGACGGAAGCGGCAAAATAACGGTTAACGGCAGGGAAGTATCCGTCTATTTCCCCCAGGGCGAACATGTCCTCATGGTGCGCCAGCCCCTCATGGTAACCGCCAACGAGAATAAATTCGATGTGCTTATCAATGTGTTTGGCGGCGGAATCAACGGGCAGGCGGGCGCGTGCCGTCACGGCCTTGCCCGGGCCCTTTGCCAGGTTGATCAGGCCAATTATACCAGTCTTAGAAGCAACGGGTACCTTACCAGGGACCCCCGCATGGTTGAACGGAAGAAATACGGTCAGGCGGGCGCCCGCAGACGGTTCCAGTTCAGCAAGCGGTAGCTTCCGGCCTTTTCCGGGATGACCATCGTTTCCGTAAAGCCGGAAACAGGCGGAATTTCCGGGGAAGGCGGGGCGGATATACGGAGGCTGGAGCTTTCCGACGGTTCGCTCTTTTCGTTCAGGCTTTTTTATCTTCCCCCTCATTTTATTTCGGACTCTTCTTACGATCCCGGCACGGCCGAAGGCCGCGAGCTTGGTGAAGGCGAAGAAGACGCGCTGCGTTTTGCTTCCGCTTGCTACAGGGCGGAACGGAATGCCCTGCGGCTCATAGCCAGGGCGGAACAGTCGGAGTCCGGCCTTGCGCACAAGCTTGAACGGGCAGGCCACGAACGCTCCTGCGTCCGGGCGGTTTTGGCGCGGCTTTCCGCCCTGGACGCCGTTAACGACCGGCGTTTTGCGGAACTGTGGCTCCTCTCCCGCCTTGGCAGACGGGCCGACAGCCCCCGCAGCCTTCTTGCGTCTCTCCGCGGCCGGGGCATACCGGGAAGCGACGCCGAAAAATCCCTGAAAAAAGTCCTCGACGGCGATACGGAACAGGATCTCCTCGTCCGTTACGCCCAAAAAAACGGCCTCCTTTCTTCCGAATCCACCCTCGCGGATCCAGGCTTTGTGTGGTCCAAACTCAAATTTGAAGGATTTTCCCCGGCGGCGCTGCAGCGTTTCCGGGACGAATGGGATACATAAAGCAGCCGGTTGAACGGGAACGGGTCCGGTACGCAGCCCCCGAGGTGTTGGAGGAGAACGGGAAACCCCATACCAACATCCGGCTTCATTTCAAGGCTGACCGGGTTGCGGTAGTCGCCTAATGGCGGAATATGAAAAGAAAGTCCGGGAAAAACTGTCGGAATACGGCTGTTCTTTTAAGCGGCAATAAGGAATTACGTTCTCAGCGGCCGACGGGAGTCGAACCCGCGTCACAAGCTTGGGAAGCTTGGATAATACCGTTATATGACGGCCGCATGAAGGATTTTACTCTAACCTAGGGGGGCCGCGCCTGTCAACTATGCGCATTGCGCCACGTTAAATCTAACCATAGCGGAATGTTTGCGCCAAGCCGCGCCGGAAGGATTACGTTTCAATAGCAAAATTCCGGTATCCCGCGGGAACGGCCGTTTTGCAATGGACCGAATCGACCCGCGCGCCCGGAGGGCCGCGGCGGAGCCATTCGAGAAAGAGGTCAAGGTTTTTCCGGGAACCTTCGGCCTGTACTTCCACGCCGCCGCCTGTGTTGCGCACCCAACCGTTAAGCCCAAGGCGGCGGGCTTCGAGACGGCAGCTATAGCGGAATCCGACGCCCTGCACTCTCCCCTGAATCAGCGCGATAAAAGCGGCGGTTTCCGCGTCATGGGGCCCGTTTTCGTCCGAATCGATCTTTCGCATGACTATTTTCATGGTACTGTACGGAGAGGCGGGAATCAATAAATTGCGGCAAAGACGCCGCGGGCGGGAGCCGGAAAGCCGGCCCCCGGAGCGTTCCTGATCCGGGGCCGGAGGTTCGCGCTTGCCGCGCGGTTATCTGGCGTATTCGACGATGCGCGTCTCGCGGATGATCGTTACCTTGATACGGCCGGGATAACGGAGATCGTTCTCTATCCTTTTGGCTATGTCCTTGGCCAGCTCGCGGGACTGATCGTCGTTAACCGAATCGGGGCTGACGAGGATACGCAGTTCCCGGCCCGCCTGTATGGCGAACGCCTTGTCCACCCCGGCAAAGTCTTCGGCAATATTCTCCAGATTTTCAAGCCGCTTGATGTAGTTGTCCAGCGTCTCCCTTCGCGCGCCCGGCCGGGCGGCCGAAATGGCGTCGGCGATCTGAACCAGCACGGATTCAACGCAGGAAGGCTCCATGTCGTTGTGGTGGCTTCCAATGGCGTTGATGACACGGGGGTCTTCTCCCATCTTCCGGGCCATGTCCATGCCGATTTCGGCGTGATTCAGGTCCGAATCGGAATCCGCCCCTTTGCCTATATCGTGAAGCAGGGCGGCCCGCTTTGCCAGTTCCCGGTTACAGCCTATTTCCGCGGCAAGGATACCCGCAATATTCGCCACTTCCTTTGAGTGGTACAGCACATTCTGACCGTAGCTTGTACGGAAATAAAGCCGTCCCAGCACCCGTATGGCGTCCTGTTTAATGTTATGGATTCCCAGATCAAAGAGGACTTTTTCCCCTTCCTCAAAGATCTTCTGGGAAATGTCCTTGGTAACCTTGGCGACGATCTCCTCAATACGGGCGGGATGTATGCGGCCGTCGACAATAAGCCGTTCCAGGGCCACTTTGGCAATTTCCCGCCGTACCGGGTCGAAACAGGAGATGACGACCGCCTCGGGAGTATCGTCTATGATGATATCCACCCCGGTCAGCGTCTCCAGCGTCCGTATGTTACGCCCCTCGCGGCCTATAATACGGCCCTTCATTTCGTCGTTGGGAAGCGTTACCGTTGTCACCGTTACTTCGCCGGTTACCTCGGCGGCAAGCCGCTGAATGGAAGCGACAAGAATGTCGCGGGCCTTTTTTTCGCCCGTAAGGTTCGCTTCCTGTTCAATCTTGTTGATCAGGGCCTGCGCGTCGTGTTTGGCCTCGTTTTCCAGATCCTGGATGATCAGGGCCTTGGCCTGTTCCGCGGTGAGACCGGAGATGCGCTCCAGCTCCGCGCGGTAACGCTCTTCTTCCCGGCCCAGAGCCTCTTCCCTGTCCTGAAAGGAATGTTCCTTTCCGGCAAGAAGCTGCTCGGTCTTTTCAATCTGACCGGCTTTTTTCTCTATTAACTCTTCTTTTTGCAGTACGCGGCGTTCATACCGCTGTAATTCAGCCCTTCGTTCCCGAGTTTCCCTCTCTTGCTGGTTCCGTTCGCGGATAACTTGTTCTTTTGCCTCAAGAAGAATCTCCTTCTTTTTGGCTTCAGCTTCTTTTATCGCATCCTGTTTTATACGTTCGGCGCGCTGCTCCGATGCCGTAAGTTGAAATCTGGCATACAGCCATCTTATAGTCCAGCCCAAGGTCAACCCGGCAAGAGGGAGGATAATCCACACTATCCAAGCCATCGCTCCACCCCTTACCGTTGTTCATTGCGGGAAAGGATACAACAAAAGATATGGAATTGTCAAGTATTTGGTTTGCCGCCGCCGTTAACCCTCGTTGTCAAAAAACGGCAGGCTGTCTGCCGGCGTCATTTCGAAGGAATTTCGGCGTATTTGCCTTTTATTTGAAAATGTTTATACTTTATATCAGCAAAAAAACAAAATTTCCGGAGGAATTTATGAGAAAGCATGCATTGTACATTTTGGGGGCGCTGCTTGTGCTGGCCGCCTTTGGCGCCTGTAAAAAGGCCGCGCCGGGGGTGTACCTGCTCAATTTCAAGCCCGAAATTGACGCCCAGTGGAAGGAAGCCGCCGCCGCGTTTACGGCGGAAACCGGCGTTCCCATGAAGGTTGTCACCGCGGCAAGCGGCGGCTATGAACAGACTCTGCGTTCCGAGCTTGCCAAGTCCGAACCGCCTTCCCTGTTCAATATCAACGGTCCTGTCGGGTATTTGACCTGGAAAAACTACTGTGCGGATCTTAAAGATACCGCGATTTACAGCTGGCTTCTGGACAAGAGCATGGCGGTAAGTTCCGGGGACGGCGTTTACGGCATTCCCTACGCGGTAGAAACCTACGGAATACTCTATAACGACGCCATCATGCGGAAGTATTTTTCCCTGCCGGGAAAGGCCGTAAGAATTTCGGACGCCAGGGACATTAAAAATTTCGCGACCCTCAAGGCGGTTGTGGAAGACATGACGAAGAACAAGGCGGCTCTGGGCATAGACGGGGTCTTTGCCTCAACGTCTTTCAGCCCCGGCGAGGACTGGCGCTGGCAGACCCATCTTGCCAATCTTCCCGTTTACTATGAATACCGGGACAAGGGCGCGGGGGATTTGGCGAAGCTGGATCTGACCTACGGCGCGAATTTCCACAATATTTTCGATCTTTACATCAACAACTCGGTTACCGAACGCAGGATGCTGGGCGCCAAGACGGTGGGAGATTCCATGGCGGAAATGGCCCTGGGCAAGGTGGCAATGGTACAGAACGGCAACTGGGCCTGGGACCAGATCAAGGGTGAAAGCGGCAACGTGATCGATTCGGCGGACATCAAATTTCTGCCCATCTATACCGGCGTCGGCGGCGAGGAAAATCAGGGGCTGTGTACCGGAACCGAAAACTTCATCTGCGTGAACAGCAGGGCTTCCGAGGAGGTCCAGAACGCTTCGCTTAAGCTTCTGGAATGGCTCTTTAATACCCCCACGGGAAAGGGGTTTGTGCTTGACAAACTGGGCTTTGTCGCCCCTTTCAGCACCTTCGGCCCCACCGAGCGGCCCGACAATCCCCTGGTAAAGGAAATGTTCTTTTATCTGGACAACCCTTCCATTACCTCTGTATCCTGGAATTTCCCCACCTTCCCCAGCACGGCGTTCAAGGAAGCGCTGGGAGCGGCCATGTTTGACTACACGCTGGGAAACCAGGACTGGGATTATGTCATCCGCACTTTCAGGGACACTTGGGCGTCCGAAAAGGAGGCTCTTCAATAATTGGAGTCTTCCCTGAAAAATCGCAGGACTTGTAAACTAACCAAAGGTTGGCCGGTAACCGGCCGGGTTACCAAACAAGTCCATTTCCGTAAAACCTGATTTCCGGGCCGCGCGGCTGCCTGACATCCGTGCGGTCCGGACTGCCTGTACAGCCCGCGGGTCTCCGCGGTTTCAGCAAGGAGGCGTACATGGAAAAAGCACTTAAAAAATATTTTCTTTTTTTTGTCGGGCCGACGCTGGCGGCGTTTATCATCGCCTTTGTCGTTCCCTTTGTCATGGGCGTGCTGCTTTCATTTTCCCGTTTTTCCACGGTGACGGACGCGGAATGGGTGGGGTTCAGCAATTATGTCCGCGCCTTTTCCAATTCCGATTTTATTAACGCCCTGCGGCTTTCGGCGGCTTTTACCCTGGTGTCGGTGATCATCATCAATACCGCGGCTTTCGCGCTGGCCCTGCTTCTTACAAGGGGCGTCACGGGCACCAATGTGTTCCGCACGCTGATCTTCATGCCCAACCTCATAGGCGGCATCGTGCTGGGGTATATCTGGCAGTTCATCATCAACGGTTTTCTCGGGTTTTTCGGGGTGACCATTACGGCAAATCCCGCGTACGGGTTCTGGGGCATGGTGATCCTGTCCAACTGGCAGTTCATAGGCTACATGATGATCATATTTATCGCCGGGCTGCAGAACATACCGGGTGAAATTCTTGAGGCGGCGAAAATAGACGGGGCGGGGGGCTTTGCCATTCTGCGGAAGATCCTCATTCCCATGGTGATGCCGTCCATCACCATTACCCTTTTCATGACGGTTACAAACTCCTTCAAGATGTTTGATCAGAACCTCGCCCTTACCGCCGGAGGACCGGGAAAAAGGACCGCCATGGTGGCCCTTGATATTTACAACACGTTCTACAGCCGCGCCAACTGGGAGGGGGCGGGACAGGCCAAGGCGATGATGTTCTTTATCATGGTGGCGATCATTTCCCTTATACAGCTTGGCATTACCCGGCGCAGGGAGGTAATAAGCTGATGAAAAATTCCACATCCGCACTGATGGCAAACATAATCGCCGTTGCCGTGCTGGGCATCGTTTCCCTTTTCTTTGTCGGGCCCATATTCCTTGTGCTGCTCAATTCCTTCAAGAGCAAACTTTTTGTGATCAATTCCCCGTTTGCCCTTCCGACAAGCGAATCTTTTACGGGCTTTGACAACTACATAAGCGGCATTATTGCGACGGGTTTTCTTCCGGCCTTTGGCTGGTCGCTTTTTATCACCGTGTTTTCGGTGGCGATCATAGTCCTCTTTTCATCGATGACCGCCTGGTATATCACAAGAAGCCCGCATCCGTTTTGCAAGGGCCTTTACTTTGCCTTTGTATTTGCCATGATAGTTCCTTTTCAGATGGTGATGTTTCCCCTGACAAAGATCGCCAACCTGCTTCATCTTGATAACCCGCTGGGCATACTGGTCATATACCTTGGTTTCGGGGCGTCGCAGTCGGTTTTCCTTTTCAGCGGCTTTGTCAAATCTGTTCCCGTCGCCGTTGAGGAGGCGGCCGTCATAGACGGCTGTACCCCCATACGGGCCTTTTTCAGCGTGATACTTCCCATGCTTGTTCCCATTGCCATTACCGTGGCGATTCTTAACGCGATGTGGATCTGGAACGATTACCTTCTGCCCAACCTCGTCATAGGCTCCGAATACCGGACCATTCCGGTGGCGGTGCAGTACCTGCGGGGCGGTTACGGCTCCATAGACATGGGGTACATGATGGCGGTAATTATCATGGCGGTTATTCCCATCATTGTGTTCTACTTTGCCTGCCAGAAACACATCATACGGGGCGTTACCGCGGGATCGGTAAAGGGCTAAAAGTTTAAAAACGCGGAGCGTTTTGAAACTTTTAGCTGGGGAGTTTCGGCGAAGCCGAAACTCCAGGCTAGCGGAAATGCCAGGCTAGGGGGGGGGTGGAACAGGCTCAGAGGTTTCTACATTCTGAATTCGCTGCCCAGATAAATTTCCCGCACCATTTCGTCCGCGAGGATAGTTTCGCGGTTCCCGCGGGCGACAATGATCCCTTCGTTGATGATGAACGCTTCGGTGGTTATTTCCAGCGTGTCCCGGACATTGTGATCGGTGATGAGTATGCCTATGCCCTTTTCGGCGAGCCGCCTGACGATCTGTTTTATCTCGTATACGGCAATGGGATCTATGCCTGCGAAGGGCTCGTCGAGCAGGAGGAATTTGGGTTCGGACGAAAGCGCCCTGGCTATTTCGGTGCGCCGCCGCTCCCCGCCCGAAAGGGTGTAGCCGAACTGTTTCCGTATGCGGGCTATGCCGAATTCCTCAAGCAGTTCTTCCAGCCGTTTTTGCCTGCCCTGCCTGTCGATGTCCCGGCGGCTTTCCAGAATCGCCATGATATTCTGCTCAACGGTAAGTTTGCGGAAGATTGAGGCTTCCTGGGGGAGGTAGGCGATTCCCTGACGGGCCCTGCGGTACATGGGCTCCCTGGTAATATCGGCGTCATCAAGAGAGACCGTTCCGGCGCTGGGCCGGCTGAAGCCCACGATCATGTAGAAAATCGTGGTTTTTCCGGCGCCGTTGGGGCCCAGAAGGCCGGCGACTTCGCCGTTGTTCATGGAGAAATTTACCCCCCGCACTACTTCCTTGCGGCCAAAACGTTTGTAGAGATCCCTCACCGTAAGAAGATGGGAATCCCGCAGTTCTTCATCCGTCATAATCAATTTTTAATGGAGCCTGAAACCGCTCCTTCCATGGTGACATCCTCGGTATCAAGGTCAACCCTGATACGGTCCGCCCGGAATTCATCGTCCTTTTTGAACACCACCGGAAAACCGGACAGATCCAGGAGCTTTTCTTCGCGGCGGTAGACAGCGTATTCGGACCGGCAGACCATATCGTTCTTGAAAAGCCGTACCGAAATCTGAAAAACCGTGATTTCCGCCTGATCGTCGTATTCGATAAAGCGGCCTCTGGCGACGATTTCGTTCTTCCTGTCTTCAAGGGTGGAATCCCCTTCCAGACGGGCTATCTTGAGCTTCCTGTCATAGCGGAGCCGGTCGGTTTTGAAGAGGATGTCCTTTTCTTCCTCGAGCCCTTCCACGCTGCCCATACAGTCGATGAACTGATTGTCGTCGCCCCGTATTTCGATGCGGCCGGCCCGGAGGACAAGGTTATCCGAGCGGACCTCCGCGTTTCCCACAAGCACGGTGACTTCCCGGCCCGAGGCCCGCCCCCCGGACATGCGGTCCGCCCTGAAGGTAAAGGTATCCGCGCCGCCGGGAACGGAGAAGACGCAGAGGAAGGCGGCGGCAAGGAGCGCTGCGGGTTTTCTCATTCCGTATTCCCTTCCGCAGTATCTTCCGCGCCGGACACGGTTTCCCCGTCTCCTTCATCATCTTCATCCTCTTCTTCATCATCGTCCTGAACATAGGAACCGCTCACCTCTCCCGCGAACTCCCAGGTTCTGTTCCGGATGTTTACGGTAATGCCGCTGCCCTGAAACAGGGTTCCGTCGGGACGGGTTATGACCACTTCGCCGTTACCGGGGCCGGAAAGGATACGGTCGCTGTCTTTCCAGCCGAGCCGTTCGGTTTCTATGGTGATGTCCTCGGACGTTACATCCATGCTGACTCCGTTCCCCAGATCTATGTTTCCCGAATCCAGCTCAACCGAAGCGGTTCCGGCGCTGCCCCGGGCGTTGACTTCCCCGTCGCCTGAAAACTGTTCAAAAGAAAAATGTTCCAGCTCCATGATTTGGCGTTCTTCCCAGCGTTCCGCCTTTTCCGCCCGGAAACGCACCTGGGGGTCCCCGCCCCTGACTCTGGTGTACTCTACGCCGCCCATCTCTATATCGGGCCGGGTTCCTTCTTCGCCGGAGGAAGCGCCGTAATCAAAGGTACAGGAGGCAAAAACAAGAACAAAGGCACAAAGAAAAACCCTGCGCGCTTTTTCCGTTCCCTTTTTCTTTTTCACCGCGGCGCGGGGTCTCCGCCCAGTTTCCGTTCCTTTACCGCGGCGATAAAATCCCTGAACAGGGGAGCGGCGGCGGTAGGTTTGGACTTGAATTCGGGGTGAAACTGAACGCCCAGCCCCCAGGGGTGATTGGGCCATTCCACACATTCCACGAGGCTGCCGTCCGGGGTAAGGGCCGCGATCACAAGGCCCGATTCGCTCATTTCCTTACGGTACTTGTTGGAAAATTCATAGCGGTGGCGGTGGCGTTCCCAAATTTGCCTGTCCCCGTACGCCGCGCAGATGCGGGTGCCCTCCAGCGCCATGGTCTGACTTTTTCCCAGCCGCATGGTTCCCCCGTAGTTTTTGACGTCGATCTGTTCTTCCAGAAGGCTCACCACCGGATGTTTGGAGTCCTGGTTGAATTCGGTGGAATCGGCGTCTTCCCACCC
>JAISEB010000100.1 GCA_031264395.1 Treponema sp.
TAAAATTCCTGTTGACAACAGGCAAAAACCTAAAGTAGTATGATGGTAGGACCAATTTTACCTATTTAACCGTCATCCGGCTTTAGATCTTTTCCGGGACGGGAATCTATCTTTCGTTATGTAAGGAGCAAACCATGGAAATTGCCGAGCTTGTAAAACGTTCAAGGGCGGCCCAGCAGGTTATCGCCGGGTATTCGCAGGAAAAAATCGACTCCATAGTGCGTATGTTCGCCAAAGTTGTCTACGACAACGCCGAACCGCTGGCAAAACTGGCCGCCGAAGAGAGCCGCATGGGGGTTTACGAGGATAAAATCACCAAAAACAAGGGCAAGGCCCGTATCCTCTGGTACGCCCTTAAGGGGAAAAAGTCCGTGGGAATCCTCGAGTACGACGAGGCCGCCGGTATCACGCTGGTTGCCAAGCCCATGGGCGTTATCGGCGCCGCCACGCCCTGTACCAATCCCATCGTAACCCCGATGTGTAACGCGATGTTTGCGGTCAAGGGCGGCAATTCCATCATCATAGCGCCCCATCCGCGGAGCAAGAAGTGTGCCAAAACCCTGGCGGATCTGTACTATGCGGAACTGGACAAACTCGGCGTTCCCCGGGACATCTTCCTGGTTATCGAAGAGCCCACCATCCCCCTTTCCACAGAACTGATGAAGGAAGTGGATGTGGTGATAGCGACGGGCGGGGCGGCGATGGTCAAGTCCGCCTATTCTTCGGGAAAACCCAGCTTTGGCGTCGGGCCGGGCAATGTGCAGGGCCTTATCGACGACGATGTTGACGTTGAAGAAACGGCAAAAAAGATGATCCAGAGCCGGGCTTTCGACAACGGCATTATTTGTTCCGGAACCCAGACCATTATCGCCGCCAAAGCAAACTATAAAAAGGTAATCGACGCTTTTGTAAAAAACGGCGCCTATTATATCGACGACCCCGCAAAAGTGGACGCCTTCCGCAAATTTATCTTCCCCGGCGGACAAATCAACAAAGACGCCGTCGGCCAGTCCGCCGCCGCCGTCGCCAAACTTGCGGGGATTGAGGTTCCCGCCGGAACCAGGGTCATCATCCTCAAGCCGGAAAAATACGGAAAGGACGACGTGCTTTCACGGGAAAAGATGTGCCCGGTTATGACCGCCTACGAATACGGCAACTGGGAAGAAGCGGTCGGCATCGCCTATGCCAACCTTATGGTCGAAGGCGCCGGTCATTCGGTAGACATTCAGTCCAACAACAAAGCCCACATTGAATACGCCGGGCTTGCCCTGCCCGTATCACGGATACTGGTAAACCAGATCTGCACGTCGATGAACGGCGGAGCGTTCCAGAATTCGCTTTCGCCCACCACCACGCTGGGCTGCGGAAGCTGGGGCAACAACTCAATCAGCGAAAATCTTTCCTATTATCACCTGTTTAACAAATCCAGGATCGCCACGGTAAAACCCAACTGGAATCAGCCGGGCGACGAGGAAATTTTCGGATGAAGCTGCTCGAATACCAGGCCAAGGCGCTGTTTGAAAAGTACGACATAGCCATCCAGAAAGGCGTTGTTATTGATGCCGCGGGAGATGAAAAAATCCGGGCCGCAGATTTACGGTTTCCCGTCGTGATTAAGGCCCAGGTCCAGACCGGAGGCCGGGGAAAGGCCGGCGGGGTAAAGTTCGCCGAAACCCCGGAAGAAGCGGCAAAGCTCTGCGGCGAAATGCTCGGCATGGACATACGGGGCTTTACGGCAAAAGAACTTTTGGTGGTGGAAAAAAAAGACATCGCCAAAGAGTGGTACCTTTCCATCATGCTGGACCGTTATTCCAAATCGCCGCTTTTGATCTTTTCCCCGCTGGGCGGCATGGACATTGAAGAAACGGCCCGGACAAACCCGGAAAAGATCGCCAAGGTTCCCATCGATCCCATACGGGGCGTCCAGGACTATACCATCAGCTACGCGATGGACAAAACCGGAGCGGACAGGCGCTACAAAGACGGCCTTAAGGAAGTGGTGGAAAAACTCTACCGCATGTTCTTTGACTACTACACCATGCTGGTGGAAATTAACCCGCTGGCGATTGACGACGAGGGCCGCCTTATCGCGCTTGACGGAAAGGTTGAAGTGGACGACAACGCCCTTCCTTTCCTGCCGGACATTACCGCGTTCCGCGACAAGCTGCAGGAAGATCCCCAGGTGATAGAAGCCCGGAACGTCAATTTCCTTTTTATCCCCATTGAGGATGAAGGAAACATCGCCGTTATGTCAAACGGCTCCGGAATGTTGATGAGCTGTATCGACCTTATTTCGAAAAAAGGCATGAAGGTTCACGCGGCCCTTGACCTTGGCGGCGGAGCCACGGCGGAACGTATCGCCGAAGCGGTGCGGATCATGCTGGGCAGGCCGAAAATCGACACGGTGTTTATCTGCATTTTTGGCGGCATTACCCGCTGCGACGAGGTTGCCAGGGGAGCGGTAATCGCGATGCGGGCAAACGAAGCGGCGGACAAACACTTGATCCTCCGCATGGAAGGAACCAACAAGGAAGAAGCGGCGAAGATTGTCGCCGAATCGAATCTTCCCATCACCGTTGCCGAGGGCATTCCCAATTCGGTGGAAGCGATGTACCGGCTCAAAAACGGAAAAGGGGCTTAACATGAGTATCATTATTGATAAAAACACACGGCTCCTTGTTCAGGGCATTACTGGCAGGGAAGGAAATTTCCACGCCCGGACCATGCTGGAATACGGAACCAATGTTGTGGCGGGCGTTACTCCCGGCAAGGGTGGCCAGGACGCGGTTTTCGACGTGGCGGGCAAGCAGCTTTCCGTGCCGGTATTCAACACCGTGCGGGAAGCCGTCGATAAAACCTCGTGCAACGCGACGGTGATCTTTGTGCCGGCAAAGTTTACCCCGGCGGGAGTCTACGAGGCGGCCGACGCGGGAATCCCGGTAATCATGACGATATCCGAACACACTCCGGTTCACGAGATGATGAAGTGTTACTACACGGCCAGGCAAAAAGGCGCCCGGCTTTTCGGCCCCAATTCCTTCGGGATTATTTCTCCGGGTAAATGCAAAGCCGGCTTTATGGCCCACAAGTATTACATCCCCGGGCCCGTGGGCATTATGTCCCGAAGCGCGACAAACTGTTACGAAACGGTGATGATGATGACGGCCTGCGGCATAGGCCAGAGCACCTGCATAGGCGTGGGCGGTGACATGATCCCCGGCTCCACCTTTGCCGACCTGCTCCCGGATTTCGAAGCCGATCCCGAAACAAAGGCGATTGTCCTTATCGGGGAAATCGGTGGCAGCGAGGAAGAAATCGCCGCCGAATACATCAAGGCGCATGTGACCAAACCCGTGGTCGCCCTTATCGCGGGGAAAAACGCCCCCAAGGGAAAAAACATGGGACACGCCGGGGCCATTGTATCCGCGGACGGAACGGGCAGCGCCGAAAACAAGGAACAGGCCCTGGCCGCCGCCGGGGT
>JAISEB010000109.1 GCA_031264395.1 Treponema sp.
TACGAATACGCCGCCTGGATATTCAACGCGGTCTTCGGCGACAACGCCCTTTTCCAGTTCAACGGCAACGTGCGGAATTTCGGGCTCATAGACGGGCTGCCAGAAGGCGCCTGTGTGGAAGTGCCCGCGCTGGCGGGTAAAGGCGGCATACAGCCCATACGTGTGGGGAAACTTCCCCCGCAGCTTGAGCTTCTCATCGGCGTCAACGCGCGGTGCGAGGAACTTGCCGTCAAGGGCTGCATCGAAGGCGACTGCGGGATGATATACCACGCCGTCCTTTTCGATCCGCTGACGACGACGCAGCTTGACATGGAAAAGACGCGGAAGATGGTAGACGAAATGTTTGAAGCGGGGAAGGACTATCTGCCGCAGTTCAGCGCTCGAGCTTAGCCGTCATTTCGATATTCTGCCTGAAGTTGCCGAAATTTTCCCCAAAGAGGTTTATGCCTCCGGCGTATTCGGCGTCTTCCCTGATCCCTATCCTGAACGAAATGTAATTGCCTTCCCGCACGCGGAGGGTTTCCAGGTTGTATTCCGAGGTTTTCCGC
Source organism: Treponema sp. (assembly GCA_031264395.1). Classification (GTDB taxonomy): domain Bacteria; phylum Spirochaetota; class Spirochaetia; order Treponematales; family Breznakiellaceae; genus JAIROE01. The sequence goes on from JAISEB010000109.1 coordinate 549, forward strand.
CCGTCCCCGAAGCAGCCTTCGCGGCTTATTTCAAGCCGGTGCAGTTCCCCGTACTGGGTGGAGTTGTCGGGCCACCATGCCGGATTGTACAGGCCCCGCGTTCCGCCGTAATCCCCTGCGCTGCGGAAGGTAAACGCTTGGACGCCGTTAATCCAGACCGTAATGTCGCTGGGCCAGTCGTTGTTGTAGCCGGGCGCTTCCGAACATGCCTCAAAGGAAAACCGCAGCTCAAGGATTTTTTCCGTTTTAAGAAAATAATTTGAAAAACGGTATTCAAGAAAACCAGTTCTGAACCAGATGAGCTGGGCGTGTACGCGGTTCGCGCTGTAAAACGACGATTCGGAATCCTCGACGCCTATGTAGGATCTTTTTCCGGCGATTCCGCAGGGCTTTGACACCACGCAGTCAAAATAGTTTCCCAGCGGCATGCTGTACCCGACATCCTTGGCCGGCTTCCCGCTGTTGTTCCTGTGATACAGGTTCAGGTAAACATCTTCGGCGTCAATGGCGCATATCTTCTGCGCGCCCCGCAGCCCCGGTTTTTCTTCGGTAAAGATCAGCGACGCCTTTTCCAGCACCCTCACATGAAGCGCCGCCGACGACAGGGGAAGGGCAAAGCGTTCGGCCAGCTCGCTGATATTCATGCCTGTGGATTTTTCCACGAGGTACTGCAGCATGCGCAGGCGGATGGGGGAGGAAAGCGCCCTGAAAACGGCCGCGGATGTCTCGGGCTGGGCAAGATCAAGGTTGATTCGGTTTTTCACGGCGTCCTTTTGGCGCCTGTTAACGCGCGGTTAACAGGCGGCGTTTCATCAGGCGGTTTTTACAGCCGGTACAGGCTGCTGACTTTCCGCTCGTTGATCTCCTTTAGAATTCCAGGCTCAATCTTGAAATTGCGGTCCGCGTCCATGAGACCGTTTATTTCCTGCTGAACGTCGGTTACCTGCGTGTAGCAGTACCCGCAGATGGCGCCTGTCTTTTTAATGGCCGTTGTTATGGCGTCAAAGCGTCTTATAAATTCTTCCTTTGTATTTACCTTGTTGCCGTAACCCCACCCCGGATCTCCGTTGTTAAAGGCGATGCCGCCGAATTCGCTGATGATGACAGGCTGCCCCCGGTATTTAAAGCCGTCCGCGAACGCGGATCTGGTGGTGCTGTGGTAGATGAGGTTGCCGAGTATTTCCTCAAGGTACTCCCCGTACCTTTCAAGAAAATCTTCTCCCTTTTCCTCGTAATCGTGAAGGGTGATAATGTCGGAAACCGTATGTTCCCATCCGTCGTTCACGATAACGGGGCGGTATTTGTCGTAGGACTTTGTAAGGTGATAGACAGCCTCGGTAAAGTGCTGCTGCTGCCTGTCCGTCTTTATTTTCGGAACGCCCCAGGATTCGTTAAAGGGCGTCCATGTAATAATGGAAGGATGATTGTAATTCTGCCTGACAATCTCCATCCATTCGCGGGTAAACATTGTTACCGCGTCGTCGCCGTATGTATAGGAAGCGGCCATTTCGCTCCACACAAGAAGCCCCTTTACATCCGCCCAGTAAAGAAATTTTTCATCTTCGGTTTTCTGGTGTTTCCGCACGCCGTTGTAGCCCATCGCCATGATCCCGTCTATGTCTTTTATAAGGGCCTGTTCGTCCGGAGGGGTAAGGTGGCTTTCCTTCCAGTACCCCTGATCAAGGATGAGGCGCTGGTAAAGGGGGACGCCGTTAAGGAGGACGTTCGAGCCGTCTATCCGTATTTCACGCATGCCGAAGTAGGAACATACTTCGTCAATCACCTTTCCGTTTTCAAGGAGGCGGAAGACGATGTCGTAGAGATGGGGATGCGCGGGCGTCCAGGTGAAGATTCCCCATTCGTAAACGCCGGGGGCCGAAAGATTCACGCCCGTCTTTACGCGGCGGCCGGAAACGGGAACGGAGACGGAGGCGATCTTTGTATCCCCAAAGGAAATTTCCGCCGCAAGTTCAAGGCCGCTTCCGCACGGCGCGTCGACAAGGAATTCGAGGACGACTTTTTCTTCCCTTAAAAGGGGGGTCATCTTTACCGAACCGATGTGCTTTTCGGGAACGAATTCCAGCCAGACCGTTTTCCAGATTCCCGTGGTCTGAACGTACCAGCAGTCGAAGTTTTCGCCCTTCCACCGCTGTTTGCCCCTGGGCTGCGCAATGTCAAAGGAATCTTCCGCGCGGACGACAATCTCGTTTTGCCCGTCTTCAAGAAGGGAACTGATGTCGAAGGTAAAACGGGCGTAGGCGCCGTCGTGGGAACCGGCGAAGGCCCCGTTGACCCAGAGGCGGGTGTTGTAATCGCAGCCTTCAAAGTGGATAAGGACGCGCCTGTCTTTCGCGGACACGGCGATCTCCCGCCTGTACCAGATGACGTCATGCCGGGCAGGGTCCCCTATGCCGCTTGCCGGGGTTTCAGGGGTAAAGGGAAGGCGGATTTTTTTCCCCAGGGGAAAGGAACGGAACCATGCCGCGCCGGTTCCTTCGTTTTTATCGTCAAAGGCAAAATCCCAGGAACCGTTGAGGTTTTCCCAGGAATTCTTGTCCCGTACAAACTGGGGACGGGGGTATTGGGGCTGATAACACTTCATGGCGACCTTCCCGCGGCCGTCTTTATGGCGGCGCATATGATGATAGTTACATAAAAAATGTAATTATTATCGAATAGTAATGGTGAAAGCGGTCCTTTGTCAAGAAAAATAAATGAAAATTCCGAAAGATTTTCGTTGACAGGGCGTAAAATCTGTATTATTCTTTCCAAATCAAGGATAATGGTACATAATTATTGTAATTAATTCAGAATTTATGTAGCATTATTACTATCATTTTTCACGGAGGATTATATGAAATTCAAAGTTGTGTTTGCGGTTATGCTGGCCGCGCTTCTTGCTTCGTCCGGCCTTTTTGCCGGACCCGGCCAGCAGGGGGGGGGGGGCGCCGGGTACGCCGGGCGCGGCGGTTAGCGTCAACGAAGACGGCACCGTCAACAACCCGGAAGACGTGGCTGTCGATAGAAATAAACTGGTGTTTTGGTCTCTCTTTTCGGGCGGGGACGGCGCGTGGATGGACAGGATCATCGCCAATTACAACGCCACCAATCCGTCGAAACAGGTTCAGTCCATCATGCTTGTATGGGCGGATTATTACACCAAATTCGGCACCGCCGTCGCCGCCCGCCGCGGGCCGGACGTAGGGGTTTCCCATATTTCCCGCCTTCCCGAGCTTGTGGAGCAGGGAATGGTTATCGCCATTGACGATTACGCCTCCGCCGCCGGGATCAGGTGGGGCGACTACACCCCCGCCATGATCGAAGGCATTACCTTCAACGGGAAAAAATACGCCATGCCTCTGGATACCCACGCGGAAATCATGTACGTCAACCTTGACAAGCTGCGGGCCGCCGGGGTCCCCCTGCAGAACAACCAGATACAGGTGGGCAGCGCCGCGGAATTCAAGGCCATACTGGACAAGATCAAGCCGACCCTTAAACCGGGTGAAACGGCGCTTTCCCTTCCCCAGAAAGGCGACGATCCCTACCGGTTCTGGTGGGCCTCCTATTTCCAGATGGGCGGAACCCCGCTTGTAAACGCCGCCGGGACCCAGGTAACGTTTGACAGAGCCATCGCCGTCAGGGCCATGGATTATGTCAAGAGCCTGTGGACCGACGGCTATATTCTTCCGGGCATTGAGGATCACCAGAGGTTCTTCCAGGGCGGAAGCGCGGCGCTCGTCGTTACCGGCACCTGGGCAACCGGGGTGTTAAGCACCACGCAGGGCCTTTCCATCGGCGCACAGCCTTTCCCCAGACTCTTCGGTACCAATGACGCACAGTGGGCCGACGCGCATGTCTTTACCATTCCCGCGAAGCAGTCCCGCTCGGCCGCGGACACGCAGGCGGCGGTTAATTTCATCAACTGGGCCGCGACGTCAGGCGCGGCGACCTGGGCCGAATCGGGCCAGATCCCCTCGAACCTTCCCGTTCTGCAGAGCCCCGCGTTTACCGCGCTTGCCCACAGGAGCGATTACGCCAGGGCCGCGTCCACCGCGGTGCTTCCTTCCAAGAACGTTCATTTCGGAAGCTTCAAGGATTCGATGATCAAGAACCTTGACCTTGTGTGGAACAATCAGGCGTCTTCTTCAACGGCCGCCCAGAATATCTTCGACGAGATTCAGTCGGCGATTAATAACTGACAGGCAGATTGGCCGTCCAAAAGGCTCATGTCTTTTGGACGGTTTTTTCCGGGGGAAAACGCGCATGAAAGGCAAGGATAGGCGCCTGGGCGGCGGAACGGCGGTGGCTTTTGCTTTTTTGGCCCCGTTTCTGATTCTTTACACGCTGTTTATCATCTGGCCCGTGATACAGGGAATTTACGTCAGCCTCCACAGGTGGGGCCTCATGGGGAAGATCCGTTTTCTGGGTTTTTCCAATTATACCCGTTTTCTCACCGACAAATTTTTCTGGGGTTCCCTGTGGAATACGACCTGGTTCGTCATCATTTCCGTTCCCCTGCTCATCGCGGGCGCGCTTGTGCTGGCGCTCCTTGCGAACCGGAAAACGCCGCTGCAAAAGTTCCTCAGGATCGCGTACTACGTTCCCAACGTGCTTTCCGTTTCGGTTATCTCCTGGATGTTCAGGATCATGGCGTCCCCCTATCAGGGATTTTTCAGCACCCTGTTCCATACCCTTGGCATACTCAAACCGGATCAGGAGATCATGTGGCTTACCGAGCCCAACTTGATCTGGGTAATAGTTACGTCGGCCACCGTGTGGTGGACGACCGGGTTCAGCATGATGCTGTACATTTCCGCCCTGCAGGACATTCCCCTTCAGGTGTACGAGGCGGCGGATATAGACGGGGCGTCACGGGGGCTTCAGCTGTGGAAGATAACGCTGCCCCTCCTTAAGCCCACCACCTACCTTGTGCTCCTCCTCCAGATCATAGCGTCCTTTAAAATATTCGGCCAGATATTCATGATTTCAGGAGGCGGCCCCGGCAACCTTACCCGTCCTTTGATCCAGTATATTTACGAGTCGGCCTTTGCCAAAAACGAGATGGGCTACGCGTCGGCCATGTCGTATGCGCTGTTCTTTATTCTGGTTGTCCTTTCGTTTATTCAGATACAGTTCCAGAACAGGAGGGAGAAGGCATGACACGTTTGTCGCGGAGGGGCTCTCTGCCCGGCAATGTTTTGTTGACGTTCATTTCCGTTGTCATAGCGGTTGTTTTTCTTACTCCGGTTATATGGACACTTGTCGTTTCGTTCAAGTTCGAAGGCACTCCCATCAGGTCCGGTTTCGACTGGTTCAAGCCTCCCTACACGTTTGAAAATTATCCTTCCATCATTTTTCGAAGCAAAGTGCCCGTGTGGTTTTTTAACAGCGTGATCATCGCCGTTGCCGCGACAATCCTCTGCGTGTTTCTTTCGGCGCTGGCCGCGTATCCGCTTGCCAAGATGAAATTTGCCGGAAGGGACAAGATCTTTTTTTATTTTCTCATGGGGCTCATGGTGCCCACCGAGGCGACCATTGTTCCCCTTTTTATTACGGCCAATTCCCTTTACCTTATTGACAATTACGCGGGGATGATACTCCCTATTATCGCGGGCTCCATGAACCTTATCATCATGGTGGGGTTCTTCAAGGGCATACCCCATGATCTTGTCGAAAGCGCCCAGATAGACGGGGCGCGGCATTTTACGATTTTTTCCCGCATCATCATGCCCCTTTCAAAAACCGTGCTGGTAACAGTGAGCATCTTCGCCTTCATGGGAAGCTGGAACAATTACCTCTGGCCCCTTTTGTGCGCCATGAGCGAGCGGATGTTTACCCTGCCTGTAGGCATTCCCACGCTTATGAACACCTACGTTCAGGATTATGTCATTCCCTGTACCGCGAACATGGTCGCCTCCATCCCGGCCATACTTGTATTTCTGATCTTCGAGCGGCAGATTACCCAGGGCATTGCCATGTCGGGAATCAAGGGGTAGGGGGGACGCCTCCGCTTTCTTCTTTCCCGTTTTCTTCCGTCCCGAACTGCGCACGGTAAAGCTCCGCGTACATGCCTCCGGCGGCAAGAAGCTCCTCGTGCCGTCCTGTTTCGCGTATCCCCTCATCGTCGATGACGATGATCTTGCCGGCGTTCCGCACGGTCGAAAGCCGGTGGGCGATAACGAGCGTTGTCCTTCCCCGTGAAAGCTCTTCAAGGGCTTTCTGTATTTTAAGTTCGGTGGCCGAGTCCAGCGCGCTTGTGGCCTCGTCGAGTATGAGTATGGGCGGGTTCTTGAGGAAGATCCTCGCGATGGCGATTCTCTGTTTCTGCCCGCCGGAAAGGGTGACGCCCCGTTCCCCCGCTATGGTGTCGTAGCCGTCTTTCATGCGTATTATTTCTTCATGTATTTCGGCTTTTTTCGCTGCCTCAAGTATCTCTTCTTCCGCCGCGTCTATTTTCCCGTACGCTATGTTTTCCCGTATGGTTCCCGCAAAGAGGAACACGTCTTGCTGCACAATGCCTATGCCGCGCCGTAGCGCCTCAAGCCGCATGTTCCGTATGTCCGTTCCGTCTATGGTAATGCTTCCGTCCCGTATTTCGTAGAACCGTGGAAGGAGGTGGCACAGGCTTGTCTTGCCGCCGCCCGAGGGGCCCACGAGCGCGCAGACCGATCCCGCGGGAATGTCAAAACTTATGTTCCTTAAAACAGTGACGCCGTTGTTGTAGGCAAAGCTCACGTTCCTGTACGATATGTCCCCGCGTATGGTTTCGGGGTTTACCGCGCCGGGGGCGTCGGTAATGCCGGGCTTTATGTTCATGATTTCAAGGAAACGGCCGAATCCCGCCATGCCGGTGGTGTACTGTTCGACAAAATTCTGGAGCCGCCTTACCGGCATAAGAAAGGCCGCGATGAAAAGGTTGCATGTAACAAGTTCGGGAAGCGTCATTCTTCCCTTCATAATAAGAAAACCTCCCGCGGCTATGGCGATGACATTGAGCAGGTGGATGAGGAATTCGAACTTTGCCTGGAAAGTCGCCATGGAAAAGTAGAAGTTTTTTTTCGCGCTCTTGAAATTTTCATTGCCCCCGCGGAATTTTCTTTTTTCGTAGGATTCGTTGGTAAACGCCTTTGCCACCCGTGCCCCCGAAATGCTCGATTCAAGGGACGCGTTTATTTCCGCCGTGCGTTCCTTTACCTTCCGCGACGCCTTCATAAGGCCGCTTCTGGAACGCAGAATGTGGAAGATCACAAGCGGCATGACGATGACAAATATCAGCGCTATTTCCCATCGTATAAAAAAGATCAGGATGATGGCCCCTAAAAGCGTAAGGACGGAAATAAAAAGATCCTCCGGCCCGTGATGGGAAAGTTCCGTTATTTCGAAAAGATCCGTGGTAACGCGGGACATGATCTGCCCTGTCCGGTTTGTATCGTAAAACGAAAAGGAAAGTTTCTGCAGGTGGTTAAAGAGATCCCTCCGCATGTCGGCTTCTATATAAGCGCCCACGGTGTGTCCCCAGTAGGTAACAAACCAGGTAAAGCCCATGCGGAGGAGGTACAGGAGCACCATGGAGGCGGCCATGATAAAAAACGCCAGGAAAAGCCCGCCGGGAAGGAGCCTTTCAAGGGTGAATTTGGTCATCATGGGAAAGGCCAGATCCGCGCCGGCCGTAAGGGAGGCGCATACCATGTCGGCGGCAAAGAGTTTCCAGTGGGGCCTGTAATACGACGCGAAAATACGAAGCGTACTTTGCGCCGCGCGCGCGGAACGCGGCGCGTTCTTAACAAAAGCCGTTTTTTGTGCCATTCTTTGTTAGTGTATCCGAATTGGAGGAAATCATGAAGACCCTTGTCGTTTATTATTCCCTGGACGGCAACACCGCCCTTGTCGCCTCCGAGCTTGCCGGGCTCCTTGGCGCCGATCTCCTTGAGCTTGAACTTGCCGAGGAGAAAAAACGGACGGGGCTTGCCAAATACTTCTGGGGCGGAAAGATGGTGTTTTCCCGGGGGAAACCCGCCCTCAGGCCCTACGCCGCCGATCTTTCCGCCTACGATCTTGTCGTCCTTGGCGGGCCCGTCTGGGCGGGTTCTCCCTCGCCAGCGCTGGTTTCGTTTTTGTCGGAAACAGGGATGACCGGAAAGAAGGCGGCGATCTTTTGCTGCCACGGGGGAGGAAAGGGGAAGGCCCTCGAAAAATTAAAGACGCTGCTTGCGGGGAACGAAATTGCCGGTGAGGCGGATTTCAGAAGCCCTCTTGCAAGCGCTCCTGAAACCTGGAAATCAAAGGCGGCCGCTTGGGCAAAGCGGCTTTCCTGAGGACAATCGCCTGTCAGGCGGGATCTATTGTTCCTCCGCCTATCACGTATTCGCCGTCGTAGAGCACCGCCGCCTGTCCGGGGGTAATGGCCCGCATCGGTTCGTCCAGCTCGACGTGTATTGAATTGCTGCCCGTCTGCTCCGCGACGGCCCCGGCCTCTTGTGAAAGGTAGCGTGTCTTTACCGTGACGCGCATGGGCCTTTCGATGCGGTTTACCGCGATAAGGTTTATGTCCGACGCGGTGAACCCCCGTGAGTAAAGGGAAGATTCAGGCCCCAGCGTCACGGTGTTGCGTTCCGCCGATTTGGCGCATACATACGCCGGGTAATTCAGGGCCACGCCGAGCCTCCGCCTCTGGCCTATGGTATAACGGACGATTCCCCGGTGGCTTCC
>JAISEB010000166.1 GCA_031264395.1 Treponema sp.
GTCCTCATTACCACCCTTCAGGACAGTTCCCATCTTGATGTCTACGAATGGGACATAAAGAAGATCTGCGATCACACCCACATGGTTTATTCGGCGGATTTCAAAGGATGGAATGAATTTTTTGCCCTTAAGGAATTCGTGCCCGCTTTTCTTGAAGATGTCCAATACAAATGGGATGGGGAAAGAATCTCCTTTACATCGAAAGATGTTTCCCTTTCGGCCGGCGAAAACGTCTTCGGCTGGACCGACGCGTCGGAACTGTTTCTTGCCCCTTCATGGTACGCCGAAAGCGGTACGGCTGCCTTCGGCATACGCATGTACACCATCAACTGCGATATCCGGGGAAAGGAATACACGGTTCTCTTTAAAAACATAAAACCCGACGAACGGTTCGGCACAAGCGCCCTTGAAAACTGGAACGACCTTACGGAAGAAAAATATCCCTTTGACGGAAAGCCCGCCATATCCGTAAAGGACAACTCAGGCTCGGTGGGCGCCGTTCTCCGCGCGGAGAATCCCTCCGGGGATGTCAGATACACCCTGTACCTTTCCATGACGGACCCCGTGGACGAAGAGAACCTCAGCCGCCGTTTCGAAGCCCTGCGAAGGGGAATTACCGTGCGGAAATGAGCCCGCGCCGCGCCCCCGGTATAATTCAGGCGGAACCGTCCGCCGTCAACCGGGCCGCCTTTCGCCTCCCGCGGCAACTCGTATGACGTTCCATGAGGCCGGAGGCAAAAGGGCGCGCAGCGTACTGCCTTCAATGGTCCCTTCCGGCTGAAGAACGGGCCTTACCTTTTCGTCCCCGGCGGAATTGACGGCCTTGATGTCGGCGTTGAAAAGGGCGGTATGCCCGATAAAACGGCAGGGCTCAAACCCGTACAGGCCCGCTTCAAGTTCAAGGGAATCCGAAAGATGCCGGTTCACCGCGAAAATAACGATCTCCCCCGCTTCCTCATTGTAAACCGCCGCGGCTTCAAGCCAGGGCACGCCGCCGTACTCCGCCGAATCGTAACGCTCCGAATTGACCGGGCACTGGAGCGCCGTTCCCCGCCCCCACAGGGAGGCGTCTTTGAAGGGCCAGTAGATTGTCTGCCGCCAGGCGGGGCCGCCGGGCTCCGTCATGACGGGGGCAATGACGTTTACAAGCTGGGCAAGACAGGCCACCTTTACCCGGCCGGAATTTTTGATAAGGGTAATGAGCATGCACCCCACCACCAGGGCGTCTTCCATGGTGTAGATATCCTCCAGCCGGGGCGGCGACTCTATCCATTTTTCAATTCCGGCGTCCTTTTCGCCGCTGTGAAACCAGACGTTCCATTCGTCAAAGGAAAGGTACATCTCCTTTTTGCTGTGGATCTTCGCCTTTACATAATCGCAGATCCCCGCCACCGTTTTAATAAAGGAATCCATTTCAAGGCTGCGGCCCAAAAAATTCGGGGTGTCGTTTTCCCTGTTTCCAAAATAAATATGAAGTGAAAGATAATCCACATGCTCGTAGGTATGCTCCAGTACCGCCGCTTCCCATGCGCCGAAGCTGGGCATACGGGCGTTGGAACTTCCGCACGCGACAAGTTCTATGGAAGGGTCCGTCCACTTCATTACCTTTGCGGCCTCGGCGGCAATACGGCCGTATTCATCCGCCGTGCGGTGGCAGATCTGCCAGGGGCCGTCCATCTCGTTGCCCAGGCACCACAGCCTGATTCCGTGGGGCTTTTCGGCGCCGTGGCTCCTGCGGAGATCGCTGTACTTTGTACCGCCGGGAAAATTACAGTACTCCACAAGGTTCCTCGCCGCGTCCGCTCCGCGCGTTCCCAGATTCACCGCCATCATCACATCCGTTCCGGCGCGGCGGGCCCATTCGGCAAATTCGTTTATGCCTATGCGGTTTGACTCAAGCGTCATCCACGCAAGGTCCATGCGGACAGGGCGCTTTTCAACGGGGCCCACTCCGTCTTCCCAGTCATACCCGGAAACAAAATTCCCCCCCGGATAGCGGACAATGGGAACATCAAGCTCCCGCACCAGTTTAATCACGTCCCTGCGGAAACCCGTCTCGTCGGCTTCCGGGTGCCCCGGTTCATAAATACCCCGGTAAACAGCCCGCCCAAGATGTTCTATGAACGACCCGTAGATCCTCCTGTCGATGCGGCCTATTGAAAAATCCCTGTGAAGCGTTAGTCTGCCTTTCATGATGAGCTCCTTGTTATGTTAAAAAGAACCGGAGTTCCGGCTCCCTGCGCGATTTCCAGCCGCGGATTTTGACGGCAATCCTGTTCATAAAGATTCTCCGTAAAGGCAGCATTTGACGGTTCTGCCTTCGGCTTCCACGCCGGGCGGATCGCCCTTCCGGCATTTGTCCGTAACATCAGGACAGCGGGCGGCAAATTTACAGCCCGCCCGGGAATATTCCCTGACTTCCTGCATCGAAAGGCCTATCCGCTTTGCCCAGGCCGTCCTGTCCGCGGGATCGGGGGCGGGCACCGATTCTTTAAGAAGGCGGGTGTAGGGATGCAGAGGATTTCCCAGAACCGCTTCCACCGGCCCCATCTCCACCACACAGCCGCGCAGCATTACCGCGATGCGGTCGCTGATATAATAGGCGGTGGCAAGATCATGGGTAATGTAGATGACGCTTACCCCCTCCTCGTCCCTGAGTTTTTTGAAGAGGTTGACAATGGTCATGCGGAGGCTCGCGTCCACCATGGACACAGGTTCATCGGCAAGAATAAGGCTTGGATTGGGAATAAGGGAACGGGCCACGGAAATGCGCTGTATCTGCCCGCCTGAAAGTTCATGCGGATAGCGGCGCGAAAGTTCCTCAAGCGAAAGGCCCACAAGACAGAGTGCCCTGTCTACAACAGGGAGCGCGGATTTTCTGTCCGCCGCCGCTCCGAAATTTACCGCCGTATCGACAAGGTATTCCTCCACCCGCCTTAGGGGATTAAAAGTTTCAAAGGGATTCTGAAACACGGGCTGGACTTTTTTCATAAAGGCGCCGAATTCGCGGCGCCTCTTTATGGATGCGACACTGCGGCCCTCAAAGATCACGTCCCCTTCGCTGGGCTCAAGATCCCGCAGGATCATGCGGGAAAGGGTAGTCTTGCCGCTCCCGGACTCCCCGGCAATGGTAAAGATCTCGGGCTTCTCCTTTAGCAGGGTAAAGCTGACATCGTTAACGGCCATGAGCCTTGTGCCGTTGATAAAACCGCCCACATGAAAATGACGGGCCGCATGCCTTACCTCAAGCAGGGGCATTCCCCGTTCCGCCGTACCGCTCATTGCCGCACCCCCTCTAAACGATGACAGGCGGCGCGCTGCCCCCCGCCCAGATCCCGCATGACCGGGACTTCAGTTTTGCAGGATTCCTTCGCCAAAGGGCACCGGGGATGAAAACGGCAGCCCTGGGGAGGATTGGCAAGATTCGGCGGCGTGCCTTCAAGGCCGGACTTGCCCGACTTGTCCCCGATTACGGGAAGAGAACTTATAAGATGTTTGGTGTAGGGATGCTGCGGGCTCTTGAAGACAAGCTGCGACGGCGCCTCTTCCACGAGGCGGCCCGCGTACATGATCCCCACCCTGTCGGCCACATTGGCGTGCACCGCCATGTCGTGCGTCACAAGGAGCACCGTGTTTTTCGATTCCCCCTGTATCTCCTTGAGAAGCTGCAGTACGCCCCGCTGTACCACCACGTCAAGGGCGGTAGTCGGCTCGTCGGCAATAATAAGGCCCGGATGAAACACCGTCGCCAGGGCAATGGCCACCCGCTGGCGCATGCCCCCGGAAAGCTCGTGGGGATACAATCCAAGCACATCGGGGGGCAGCCCCAGTTTCTTTACATGCTCGCGGATACGTTCAAGAAATTCCTTCCGGTTTTTGATCCCTTCATGAGTGCTGATAATATCCTCAAATGTTTTTACCACCCTGCGCACAGGGTTAAGCACGCTCATGGAACCCTGCATAACGTAGGAAATTTCCTTCCAGCGAATGTTTTTTCGCAGTTCTTCGCCGCTCACCTTCGTCATGTCAACGCTGCCGCGCTTGAACTGGTAATTCACGCTGCCTTCGTAAATTTTAAGGGGCGGTTTTATTGTTCCCGAAAGAACCTTTATCAGGGTGGTCTTTCCGCAGCTTGATTCCCCGGCAACACCGTAAATCTCGTTGGACTCCAATGTAAGGGACACATCGTCAATGGCGCGGACCATACGGGAAACGCCGTACATTTCCGTCCGGTAGTACGCCTTCAGATTTTTTACGCTCAGGAACGGCATGATTAGGCCCCCATCCGGCGAAGCCGGGTCCTGGGATCGATATATTCATTCACGCTGGAAAAAAGAAGATACAGCCCCAGAAAAAGAACTATAGAAACGGCAATGGGAGCGGCCAGCCACCACCACACTCCCGACATCAGCGCCTGATGAGAATTGGCCCAATAAATGGTGGAACCAAGAGACGGGGACATAACATCGGAAAGCCCGAGTATTCCCAGCGTTACTTCCATGCCAATGGACCAGATCATGTTATTAATGGTTGTAGCAAACACTACCGGCAATACGAACGGAAGATGTTCCGTCAGCGTAATGCGCAGCGGTTTTGATCCCGAATACACGGCGGTTCTTGTAAAGGATCTTTCCTTGAGGCTTAAAACCTGGGCCCTGATAAGCCGGGCGTCCCAAGGCCATCCAAAGATGCCCAGAAACACCGCCAAAGAGACAATGCTCATCTGCCCCCGGATAAGGAAGCTGATAAGTATCAGTATGGGAAGCACCGGCATGACCACGAAGCTGTCGTTGATTGCCATGAGGAATTTGTCGATAAGGCCGCCCCTGTAACCCGCGGTCAGGCCCACGAACACCGCTATTACCCGCGAAACCAGAGCGGTCAGGATTCCCAAATAAAGACTGTTGCGGACCGCAAAGGTCATCCACCAGAAAATATCCTGGCCGCGGGTATTGGTCCCAAAAAAATGCTGCGCCGAAGGGGGAAGATCCATTCCCACCTGAAAGGTCTTGGTCATGTCGTAAGGCGAAACCAGGGAAAGAAACGTCAGGCCCAGAATGACCAGGAGAAAAATAAAACCAATACGGAAGCGCCCGTCGTAGTGCAAAAGATCCCGAAGTACTTTAAACATGATAACCTTGCCTCCTACTGTATCCTGACCCGCGGATCAAACAGCGGGTACAACAGATCCATGAGAAGGGCCGCCGTCGCCACTCCAACTATAGAAAAAATGGTAATACCCATTACCAGGGAATAATCGTTCGCCAGAATTGCGCTGTAGGCCAGATAGCCCAGACCGGGATAGGTGAATATGACTTCCAGTATCAGTGCGCCGTTGAATATCATGCCAAGCTGAAGGGCAAGCCCCGTAACCTGGGGCAGCAGGGCGTTACGGATCACGTACCCGAACAGGATCTTTTTTTCTTTCAAACCTGCGGTCTCGGCATACACCACATAGTCTTCGCTGATTATATTTGATGTCAGAGACTTCATGCCGATGAACCAGCTCCCAATGCCGACTATTATCAGGCTGAGCGCGGGGAGCAGAGAATGATAGAGCACGGTTATCGCAAAACGCAGGCTGAATTCGGGCTGGTCGCCCATGGGGTATGCCCCCCGTATGGGGAAAACCGGCCATATATAGGCAAAGAGCCAGACCAGAAGCAGGGCCATGATGTAATAGGGAATGGGACGCACCCCCTGGCTCAGCACGTCAATGGTCCCGAGGAAGCGGTTTTGAGGATAATAACTCGAAAGCCCGCCCAGGAGGTTGCCGAGTATCCATGAAATGATGGTCGCCGTCAGGAGCAGGCCCAGTGTCCAGGGCATGGCGTTCATGATAAGGCGAAGGACAGGCGTCGGGTAAACCGAAAGGGAGGGCCCCAAATCGCCCCGGAAGAACCGGGCCCAGAAATTCACATACTGCTCCCATTTGCTCCCCTCAAGCCCGTACAACTCCGACAGGGCCTTCCTCATGCTCTCAAGCCCGGCGGCGCCGAACTGCCCTCCCGAGGCCATTAACCGGGAAACCTGGGCTTCCACCGGATCGCTGGGAGAAAGCCGGGGGATGATGAACGTCACGGTAACGCCCAAAAAAATAACCATGACATATTGGCCAATCCGGGGAAGTACATAATTCAACAAAAATTTGCGCACCGCCTTAACCTCGCGTTTTCAAGCGGAAGTTGTTCA
>JAISEB010000176.1 GCA_031264395.1 Treponema sp.
TCAACGCCCGAAGAAGCGGTAAAAAAAGCGGTGCATATAGACAGAACCTTTACCCCCAATCCCCAAATGGCCGCCCGTTACGGGGAAAAATTTTCCATATACCAAAAAATCTACGGCGCCCTGAGGGAAATCAACCCGCTCATAAGCGCATCCTGACACAAACCCCGCGTTTTACAGCGTGGAACTGTCCGCACGGCATCGAGTCAATGGCGGCGATGATAGCGGCAATCAACAGGGAAAACGTATTCGCCAACATCGGCATAGGCCGCCTCAATATCCTGCGGGAACCTCCCGAAGCGCTGGAAGCGCTCAAAGGGAATAGACAGGACCGCCGGTGAAATGGGCGATGTCGCGGGCATCGAAGCCGGGAGCCGGGAAATAACGGACAGCGACAGCCGTATTTAAGAAAAACCGCGGAGTTGCACGGAGAAACACGGAGGACACCTAAAGGAAGCACGCGGAAGCGTGTTGAACGATTGAAAGCCGCATGGTGGGAGCCCCAAAAAATGCCGCAGTACGGAACAGATGCTTTAAGGGCGTAGGATTTATAATGGCAAACTCCGTGGAACTCCCTAAGCCAATCCCACCGGGATTGGCTCAAACTCCATGTCCTCTGCGGTGATTCTTCTTTTTTCCAATCGTTCATATCCGGTTGTTTAGCCAAATTGGCCTATTAAGACAAAAAAAGGGGCCCCCGCAGGACCCCCCGTCAAAATCAGCCGCCGCGCCGCGATCAGCCGGCGGCGTCCCTTTCAAGTTCCGCCTGGGCCACCGCCAAAAGCGCGATGGGGACCGAATAGGGGGAACAGGACACATAGTCAAGCCCCGAATCCATGCAGAAACGCACGTTGGCCGGATTGGCCCCGTGCTCGCCGCAGAGGCCGCAGACAAGGTCCGGCCGGGTAAGCCGGCCGCGTTCCACCGCGAGGGCGATAAGTTCCTTGACGCGGGAATCCAGCGTGCTGAAAGGATTGCCGTTGATAAGGTCAAAGAGGGTGTAATCGGGCATGAAGGCGGTAAAATCATCCCGCGATATGCCCAGCGTAGTCTGGGTAAGATCGTTGGTACCGAAACTGAAAAAGCGCCCGTACCTGGCGATTTCCCCGGCGCCAAGAGCCGCCGCGGGAAGCTCTATCATGGTGCCTATCCGGTATTCCACGGGTTTTGCCTTTTTCTCTTTACGAAGGGTCTCTTCTATATCGACAATGCCCGTGTAGCTTGAACCTTCGATCTTTTTCCCGTAGGCAATCAGCTTAAGCTCCGAGGCGTTCATGACAATGGGCACCATGATCTCGGGCTGGGCGTCTATTTTTTCCTGCCTGAGCTTAAAGACCGCCTCAAAAATGGCCTTTACCTGCATGGCGTAGATCTCCGGATACGAAACCGCGATACGGCAGCCCCGGTGCCCCAGCATGGGGTTAAACTCATGAAGCGCCTCTATCTGGGCAAGAACCGCCGCCTTGCCGGGCTTTGTTTTCCTGGTCTTCGCCACATGATTAAGATACGCCTTCAGTTCGTCGTCGTTGTGGGGCATGAATTCGTGAAGGGGCGAATCCAGAAGCCGTATGGTCACTTCCTTGCCGGCCATTACCTTGAGAATGCCGTAGAAATCCTCACGCTGCATAACCTGAAGTTTGGCAAGCGCCTTGGTTCTGTCTTTGACATTGTCGGAAAGAAGCATTTCCCGGAACACATTGATACGCTCGGCCTTGAAGAACATGTGCTCGGTACGGCAGAGCCCGACGCCGCCCGCGCCGAAGGAAAGGGCCAGCGCCGCGTCACGGGGAGTGTCCGCGTTACACCGGACATGGAACTTCTTGAGGAAACTTGTGGTAAGATCGATAAAATCAAGAAGCCCCGATTCTTTGGGATCAGGCTCAATGAGTTCCGCCGTCCCCTTGTACACGGTGGACTCGCCGTAGAAGGGCACGCTCACGGTGATGTAATCCCCCTCGTTAATGGTAAAATCACCGAGCGAGGCCTTGTTGCCTTTGATCTTGAGAACAGGAGCAACAAGGGACACCTTTCCGTACTGGCGGGCAACAACGGACGCGTGGGCCGAATAACCCCCTTCGGCGGTAAGCACCCCGGTGCTTACCTCAATGGCCTTGACATCCTCCGCAAAGGAAGATTCCTTGCACAGGATAAAACGGTCGTCCTCTCCTTTCTGCTGGGCCAGTTTTTTGGCTTCAAGAAGATCATCGGTACTGAAGTAGACCTTTCCTATGGCCGCGCCGGGAGCGCCGGCAATGCCGCCCCGCCAGCTCTTGAATCCCTTGACGCTGGGAGCATTGATAACGGGATGAAGAATTTCGTTAAGCCGCAGCGGATCGATTGCCTTGACCACATACGCCTTGTCCACAATTTTCCGTTTGGCAAGATCAAGAAACAGCTTTATGTCCGACTGTGTAGACTTCTGATCGATAAGGCGCTGCTCTATAAGCCAGAGTTTCCCGTTCTCGACGGTAAAACGTATCTGCCTGATTTCCTTGAATTTATCCTCAAGGGTCCACGCTATCTTCTGCAGCTGCTTGAGGTGAACAGGATCGATCTTGTTAATCTCCTGGCCGGTCGCGCCCAGTTCGTTGAATTTTCCCCGGAAGAAATGCCCCTGCAGTTTCTTGTCCCCGGTAACCACATTCCGGCTGAAGAAATCGCCGGAACAGGAAGCCTTGCCGTAGTTCCCGTATACCATAGGCTGTATCAAAAGCGCCGTGTCGCGGTCGTTCTGATCGTCCATCTGGAGCATTTTGGAGATTTCGCTCAAGGTTATGAGGATCTGTTCCCCGGCGGAATTGAAAAAACCCTTGGGGAAATATTTGGCGTACTCGTCCATGTATTGTTCGGCGGATTTGTTAATGGGAATGGGCTTTTCCTTTTCACCCAGCTCGTTGGAAGGCCCGCCTATGCCCAGCATGCGGTTGAGGATTTTCCCGCGCGCGGCGATTTCTTCCCTTTCTTTGTCCTTGTCTTCCAGTTCCTTGATCCGCTCCTCGATTTTAAGCATGCCCCGGAGCAGGAAGAGCACCTCATGCGCGGCAAAATCTTCGCCCACCCAATTGGCAAAGCCGCCGATGGTAGGTTTTACAAGGCCGAAGTTATGCAGGGTCGGATACGTGGTAATGGCCAAATTGGAAGATATAACCACTTTAAGCAGCATGGGATTTTTCGCGTCCCCAAAGGTTTTGCCCACAATGGCGGCGCATTTGTCCAGAAAGGTATTGATATCCTTTTTTATGGACGCGGGATCTATCTCCGAGGCAATATCCGTATCAAGAATAAATCCGGGCAGAATGGGAAAGCCAAGTTCGGCAAATTCATTGGCCTGCCGTCCCCTTATTCCCAGTTTTTCAGGTTCGATCTTCTTGGGAATGACGTCGATCTGGCTGAAAAAATGTATTCTGTTATCCATAATTTTTGTTCTCCCGATTGGGGCTCTTCAAAACACCTGTTTTGAAAAGAGCGCACTGGATTTTAACGGGAAAAAACGGCTCAATGTCCGCTTTTTCCGGGCCGGCCTCACAACCAGCCTGATGTTGAAACCGGCTCAATAGAGTTGTTCAACAACCGGAGTCATTGAACAACTTCCGTCAGGATTTAACCAAAGAGCCTTAAGACCGTATTCACAGGGCCATGCAGGAAAGCTTCAAATTCATGACTTGCCCCCTGGGCCAGATAACGCTGGAGCTTTGCCACATCCTTGATATCATTTCCGGCAACGGCAAATTCTATGGCGCTGCCGTGTTTTACCTTTCCCCACTTAAAGAGGGAATTAATATCAAGAATCCTTTCGCCCTCGTAGTAAATGTACACTTCCAGATTGGGATATTTGGCGTTGTAGCTTGCCACAATCCGTTTCCAGGCTTCCACGTTGCCGTTGTGAAAAAGCTCGTTCTGAACCACGACGGCATACCGGGGGGTCATTCTTGCCGGCCCCTTGGTCACAGGAGGGGGCGCGGCCGAAGCGGTAACCACCGGAGCGGCGATGCGCTGGGCCTCAGGCGCCGCGGCAGCCGCGGAGGCGGCCGGCCTCCGGCCGCGGGGAGCGCCGCGCCCGGCCTTTGCCGCCTTTGGCGCGCCGGTTTTCCGGGGAGCTTTCTTTTCGGCTGGGGCGGCGGTTTTTTTAAGATGCCTCACGGCAAAACCGCCCTTGAGCACCGCGGCCGGAGGCTTTGCCTTGGCCCCTTCAAAAAGCGCGGCGGCGGTTTCCGCGGCTTTCTGGCAGTTTTCATCGGCCGGCTCCCCGCCCTTGCCGGCGTATACCACCAAAAGCTCCCGCTTCTTCATCCCGCCAAAACCGGCCAGTTCTTCGGCAACTTTGGGATTGGCTACAAGAAGGCCCATTTCAGGATGATAATAAGCGGCGATAAGATCGACTCCTTTCCATTTTTCAAAATCCTTCGCCAGTGACGAAGGATCGGCAACTACGGATGCCAGATTTGAAGAAACGGCCTTATAGCCCATCTTGTCCACCAGCAGCATCCGCAAAAGAAGGGCAGCCCGTTCCCCCGAAAGATCCTCGTCTCCCATTTCAAAGAGAAGATCCCCCAGATTATTGTTTCCCCCGACTCCGTCAACAAGATTTATTGTTTTTTTGATCTGACGTACCGCGGAATTAAACCCCGACCGGGTAGAAAGAATTTCCAGATTAACAGCATCCTTTGCCATTTTCTCCTCCTCCTAGAAAAAACGCCCCCGGGCGGGGGCGTTTCGGCTCGTTTACCGACCGGTTTTTCTATACTTCCCTCAGGGCATCACTGTTCTTCGCTTTCCGCCCGCGTTTGGCGGGTTTGGAATCCACGACACCGGCTTTGCGGCCGCGTTTGGGCGCCGCGATGGCCTTGGGGGCCCCGGCTTCGGCGGACACGCTGACGGCGCTTTCGCCGGAGTTAATCAGATCCAGATACGCGCTGCCCGAAGAAGCGGGAGCGGCGGAACCTTCGTCCGATGCGGAGGAGAAGGACTGATTGATGTCTTCCCGTACCGTTGAACGCCGCCGGCTGAAGGACGCGAAAGCCGCATCCTGGAAACCTTTGGACACGCCGTGGAGGAATTCATTAAGAACATTGGCCATGGCGTCCAGCGTCGCTTTTTTCCGCTTGATGGAAGTAATATCCACATCAAGCAAAAGCCCGGGCTGGATATGATAGGGGTTGATCATGTAATCAAACTTGTAATACTCCCGTTCCAGATAGGAAAGACGGTCTTCCATGACACGCCGTTCAATGGGATACAGGTAATCGTACATTGCCTTCATCTTGTTCCGCATGATGATAATACGGTTCCTGATCTGGTCTTTTTCGAACAGATAGGTCCTGTTCATCCGTTCAACTTCCGTTTCGGCGGGCCTGACAAAAGAAACTTCGTCCCATACCTTGGCGACATCCTCATAGAGGGGCTCGCCCGATTTTTCCTTGATGGTTTTGCGGATGCGGCCCTTGTTCTTTTTGGCAAGATCGTCAAAATCGGTTACACGGAAGGCGGATTTGGAATCCTGATAGATTACCTCCAGAACGTCCCAGAGGTGCAGAACTTCGGTTTCAAAGCTCTTCATCTGAACGTCGTAAGCCTTGCGTTCCTCAATGAGCTGGGCGTTGTCAAAGTAGCGCATCTCAACCGCGTAACGTTCGTCGGGAAGATTCGCCGCATCGGTGTCCTCGTATTCCCGGATGATGAGTTCACGGGCGTTTTTAAGGTTTTCGATGTACTGATACCCCATTTTGGAGGTGTCAAGAATGGAGGTGATGGAATTGATCGCGGTGTTAAAGCCCCGGTTCCTGATGTTCTCGATGTCCACGATCTTCTTGATGTTCTCCCTGATGTTAAGGGCGTCGAAGTTTTCGGGATCTATTTCCGCCCGGAGATCGTTGATCCGTTCCATGATCGTCTTCGCGACGATGGAGTAACGCTTGGATTTGGGATTCTCCGCATCGTCATCGGTGTAATTTTCCACCTTGCTGATTTTGTTAAAGAGAATTTCGCTGTCGTTGAGTTCCTCGAGCCCCTGATCGATGCGTTCATCCTTGAGCCGCTCAATGGTCTTGTCCATTTCATCAATGATGTGCTTGGAAAGAAGATCCTTGATGAGGTACTCAACGGTAACCTGATAGTGGAAAATGGGGCTGATAAGCTCCGAATCCAGGATATTGACCGAAAGTTTGACATCGGTAACGGTCTTGGGCTTTACCAGGTTGTCCTTGAAGGCGCACTTTACGATGGAATAGGCGTTTTCGCCCCGGATAAAGGCGCCGGTATCGGTCTTCTGGCGGAGGAGGCTGTTGGTGAGGTTTTCGAGGTCGTTAACGCCCCTCTGTATGTGCCCCTGCAGATGGCCGTACATGTTGACCATGGATTTTTCGATTTCGCCGGTGTTGAACTTGTCGGCGCCGCCTACCGCGTCCAGAAGGTCCGCCACTTCCTTGGGAGTATACCGGGCAAGAACTTTCGTTTCTTCCTTGTCGATATAATTCCGGACCTTTTTGACCATTTCATCTTCAGTCGTTACCATGTACCGGTTGAACATGTTCTGGTAGTTCTGGTTGAAGTAGTTGTACAGCTTCTCCTTGAGGCCGCCCATAACGTCCAGGCGTTCAAGCACGTCCTTGGGAAGCCGCGCCGTAAGGTGATGGATTACCTTGTTGGTCTCCTCCTCCAGAAGCTGGTTCACTTCATTCTGCTGATCCCGGTATTCCTGGGCCAATGAATTGCGAGAACCTACGGCGCTCGGCTTTTCAGGATGAAATACATTCGGGCTTTTGGGCAGATCAATCGCTCCCATAATTTGTCTCCTTATAATGTTTAGTTTATTCCGCAAACATCCTATAACTAATATATAATCTTAGCAATATTTTGAATAAAAAGTAAAGCTCTTTTTGAAAATTTCGAACGAAACTACTATAAAAAAAATCAATCTATGGTATAATCTGGGTATGCAAGTTTTTTTTATCAAAAAAACGGCCTTTTGGCTGCTCCTTTTTGTCCTCCTGGGCCCCGCGGCGGGAGGCGCCCAGGATCTCCGGGCGGATATACGAACCGCCCCCGTTGCCGTTAACCTTATTGTGGACGGATCGCTGGCCTTCAAAGACGCCGGAAACGGGCCGGCGGACTGGCTTTGTGATTATTTTGTGGAACGTATCCTTTCAGGCGGCGACTACCTGACCGTGTGGAACGCCGCCGAAAGCGCCCGGATCGTCTTTTCCGGTACGGTGCAAAGCGGCGGCGGAAAGGAAGAAATCAAGAAAATCATCCGCGCCATGAGTTTTTCGGGCGGCGAGGCCGATTTTACCGGGGCGCTCCGGGAAGCGGCGGCCAAGAGGCCTGAAGGATCGGCCGCCTGGACCTGTACCCTCCTTGTTACGGGTTCTCCGGGGGCCCTTGTCCCGCCGCTTTTGGGGAGCAGCGCTTCCCTTCTTCGTTATTCCCGGGTGGACGAATACCCCGGCTGGCGGGTCCTTACCATAGCCCTGGATATAAGGGACCGGGTTAACCGGGCCGCCGCGGCCTATATGGCGGGCAACTAAGCGCCACCCATGGCGGAAAATTCCGGACAGGCTTCCCCGCAGGAACAGGTACTCCGGTTCCTGGAACGCCACGATTCATTTATTCTGACCACCCACGAGAACGCCGACGCCGACGGTTTGGGCGCGGAACTGGTATTTGCCTGCATTCTCGGCCAAATGGGAAAGAAGGTCCGCATCCTTAACAACGAGATCCCCGCGGAACGTTTCCGTTTCATGGACCCCGGCCGGTTAATAGAAAGCTGGGACCCTTCCCTGCACGGCGGCCTCCCAGGACAATCGGCTCTGCTGATCCTCGACACCGCCGATGAGTACAATATAGGCCGGACAAAGGAAATTCTTGCCTCGGTACGGGAAACAATGGCCGTCGATCACCACGAAAAAAACAAATTTTCTTCGATTGCCGGGCTGATAGATCCCACGGCGTCTTCGGCCTGTGAACTGGCGGTAGAAACGGCGCTGGCGGCGGGGATCAAGATTGACAACAACACCGCCGTCGCGGCCTTTGCGGGGATAATCTACGACACAGGATCGTTATCGTACATCAAAACCACCGTGCGGACCTTCAGAATATGCCTGATGCTTGTGGAGGCCGGAGTGGTCCCCTATTCCGTTTACGGAAAACTCAACGAAAGCGGCAGCATGAAGACACTGCTTCTTCAGAAAAAAGTCCTTTCCACCCTTGACATACGCTGCGGCGGCAGGGTGGCGGTACAGGTTTTGCGGAAAGAGGATCTGGAATCCACGGGGGCTTCCTTTGAGGACGCCGAATCCTTTGTCAACGTTCCGCTGTACGCGAAGGACGTCGCCGTCTCCGTTCTGGTAAAGGAAAACACCGAAGGCAAGGTCCGCTGTTCCCTCCGCTCCAAGGGGGAGATCAACGTGTCCAAAATAGCAAGGGCGTTCAACGGCGGGGGGCATGTTACGTCGGCCGGTTTTCGCAGCGAGTCGGATGTGGAAGAGACGCTGGCGCGGGTACTGGAAAAAATAGGGGAAAATACGGCGGGTATGGAAACATGACAGGAAAATTCTTCAGCGCGTTCGCTACCGCCGTGATCTGTCTTGCCGTAGCGGGGGCGGCGGTTTTTGTTTTCCGTCCTTTCAGGCTCGTTTTCCCCCAGAAAAACAGGGAACAGCGCCAGACAAGGATAGTCATTCCCAGGGAAACCGGAACCGGCCCGGAAGATCCCCTTTCCGCCGACGTTCTTTTCCGGGAGGAAGGGGTAAGAACCAGGGCCGCCATGGACGAGGGGGAAGTTGTCGTCACGGTTCTTACCCAGGACCTTGACGGGGACCCGGCGGAGGAACAGATCGTCGCCTTCAGGAACCTTCTTGAAATAGACAGTCCCATATACATCACCTATGTTGATTACGACGGGAAAGAAAAGGAGTACCGGAGGCTCTGGAACGCCCCCACCGCCGCCACAAGGCCGGGAACCGTTTCTCTTTATACAAAGGATCTTGTCGGCGACCGGGGAACCTGCGTGATCCTCACAGGCATGAACGGTTCCGGGGAACACACCATGACGATCTTCCGCAAATCCGCCGGGGAGGCAAACCGTCCGCAGGACCCCTATGGCCAGCCCTTTACCAAAATCGCAGAGCTGTGCATAGACGGTTCCATTTCCATTCTGGAGCCGGAACGGCCCCAGGCATACCACCTCGGCATGGCCCAGGGACGGAGTTTCCGCATCGCCGCGTATGGCCGGAACTACGAATCGGACAACATACTGGATCAGATTGAAACAAGCTACGAATTCAACCCGGTCAACGGGTTATATGAACAAACCGGCATGGTCCGCCTTCCCGGTTCCCAGATTGAACAGCGCAGGCTGCGGGAACTGTTAAGCGGCGCGCCGGGGGTATTTGAGGAATTTATCAACGATCTCTGGTACTACGTCAGTCCCGACGGCACCGCGGACAGCCGCCAGTACATCCATTTTGATCCCCAGGGCAGGGAAATTATCTTCTACGGCGATGAAACCCAGCAGGTATTTACCTGGCAGCAGTCGGCCCCTACCCGTTACGGATTGTACATTTCGTCCCAGAATATTTCGGTTACCACCCTGAGGCGTTTTCTGGACATAGAACTTGAATCCCTTAACAGCGTGCGGGTCAGGGTGTTCGAGGATGTCCGGCTTAAAATAGGGGTGAACAACGCCTGGGACGGCTCCTACCGGAGGGCGGGAACGGTAAAAAAAGACGGCGGGGAGCCTTCCCCCTTCATTCCCTACATAGACAGGGCCTACGACAGCTCCATGGGAAAGATACGGTTTTTCCCGGACGGCGTGTATGAACTGGGCGCCGGCGAAGAAATAAAAAAGGGACGCTATATTTTTTTCCGGGTACAGGATCAGGAATTGCTGGAACTGCGGGAAGAGGGGCCGGGCGGAAAGGCGCGGGAAATATTCCGCATCGAAGGAAACGCCCGCCTGTCCATGGTTCTTTTCCGGGTACGCCTGGGGGCCATAGGCATACAGGATCTCCGCGAGGAGGCCATTCCCCTGACCCCGGCCGCCGATTAAACGGGCCGCCGCACAAACGCGCCCTAACGCGCCGCCAGTATACGCAGCGATTGGATTGTCATCGGGATACGGAAGCGTCTACGGGAAAGGCGTCAAACCCCGCGTCCTTAAGCCGCCGTATGGTTTCGTTCTCGTCGCTTCCGGCGGGAACATTGACGGCCCAGTATTCGTTTCCGTTTACAGTGCGCCGAACCACGGCCGGTAAAAAGCCCGCATCCTCAAGCCGCCCTGTCATCGCGGCGGCGTTCGCCTCTTTTCCAAAAAGCCCCGCCTGAAGCGCCCTTCCGGCGGGAGGCGGCGCGGCCCGGGCGGAAGCGCTTTCGCTTGCGGGTACGGCCCGGGCGGAAGTGCTTGCGGGCGCGGCCCCTGCGGCGGGAGCCCCTGCGGCGGCGGGGGGCACTGCGGCGGGGGCCCCTTCCCCGGCGGAAAGCAGCGGCCCCGCGGGAAGCAGCCAGAGCGCGGAAGGTTTCGCGTCCACGGCGTCCTCCCCCCCGGCGGCGATACGGCCTTCCGGGCTGCGGGAATATTCGGAAAGCAGGGGCGTTTTCCAGGTTTCAGAGCCTGTAAGGCGCCAGAGCGTGTAGTATATGGCCGGTTTCATTCCCGAAAAGCCGGGATCTTCCAGAAGGGACCGGAGGGAAGAGGTGTCCCCGGAACGAAAGGCGGCGATCCGGGCCACAAGATAACGGGCTTCGAGGTTTGCCCCGCCATCCCGGCTTGACAGAAGCACCGGCGCTACCGCGGCCTCGGCCTTTTCCCATTCCCCCATAACGGCGAAACAGCGCCCGCCCCGGACCAGGGAAGCGTCGTCCCGCCGGTCCGGCCCGGCGGCGGCCGCCTTGAGCCATGCCCCGGCGGCGGCCTCAAAATTTCCCAGCAGTTCGTACAGCCGGGCAAGGCGGATCAGGGCGCCGTGCTTTTCCGCTCCGGGAGCGCCGGGCCGCCCGGCAATCTGTTCGAGGTTTTGAATTTCGGCCCCCGCGGCCGCCTGTTCCCCGTATACGGGCGGGCCTCCAGCAAAGGCCGCAAAGAGGAACACCGCGGCAATCCTGGAAAAGAGGGGCCTCTTCTTAATCGATCCCATAGGGACTGTCCGCTCCGGGTAATTCCTCAACGCCGTCCGTTCCCTTTTTATCCGGTTTGGGCTGTTTCTCCCGCGTTTTGAGCTTTTCCTTCTTTTTCAGCCTGAAGGATACCATGACGGGTATGGTGCAGAGCATTCCCAGAATGAACGAGACAAAAACGGTCAGGTACACGGGCACGCCGCTAAAAATCCGGAATCCAAAGGAAATATCGCTTGAATTCCCCAGATTAAGGGTAATAAACGCCAAAAAGACCCCAAAAAGAACGATAAATCCAATTAAACGCCAAGGCATGTCATTCTCCTTACTCAATGGAAACAAGATCCCTCGCCCTGAAGGTGTTCCCCGCAAGGCCGGACAGGGTAAGCTCCGCGAAGGTTCCTATCAGGGAAGCCTTGCCGGCGGCCGCCGCCATTTCGTCACGTTCGGTACGGCTTATTAATTCATCGGCATTTTTCCGGGAAATTCCTTCAATAAGCACCCGTTCCCTCAAACCGATGCGGCTTTTAAGGAGTTCCGCCGTGTGTTTCTTCTGAAGGGCGATAACACGGGAAAGCCGTTCCCGCTTGACATCCTCGGCTACACGGCCGGGAAGATCGCAGGCCGCCGTTCCTTCGCGGGGGTTGTAATGGTACATATAGGCGTACAGGAAGCGGACCTCGTTCATAAGATCCAGCGTTTCCTCAAGATCATCCCCTGTTTCTCCGGGAAAACCCACGAGAATATCCGTGGAAAAAGTCATCTCCGGCATGGCCCGCCTGATCTCCCCGGCAAGAGACAGGTACTGTTCCCTGGTGTAACGCCTGTTCATTGCCTTGAGGATACGGTTCGAACCGTGCTGAACCGGCAGGTGTATATGCCGGCAGAAAACCCCGTTTTCCGCCATGATCCGTATTGTTTCGGACGAAAAATCCCCAGGATTCGCGGACAGAAAACGGACCCACCGTATGGGCCCTTTACGCGGATCAAGCTCCCCGGCAACAAGGCGCAGCAATCCGGGAAAATCCATGGAAGAAAAGCCGTCCCCGCCTTCCCACCGGTATGAATTGACATTCTGCCCAAGGAGGGTTATTTCCCGTATTCCTTTTTCCGCCGCAAGTTTCATTTCATTGACGATGCCCCTGGGGGAGCGGGAGACTTCGGGGCCGCGGACATAGGGGACAATGCAATACGAACAGAAATTGCTACAGCCGTGCATAATGGGGATAAAACTGCGGAAACTGCCTTCCTCAAGATGAGAGGATGAAAAGGAAAAGACGGGCTCCTCGCCCTGCTCTAAAGGCGCGGCGGCTTCTCCCCGCGCCCCGCGTTCCGCGGCCTCGAGGATCTGGGGAAAAAGGGAGCGTGAACGGGTTCCCATTACATAGTCTACGGAAAACCGCTCCAAAAGGCTCCCGCCAAGGCGCTGGGCCATGCAGCCCGCGGCGACAAGAACAAGGGGCCGGCCGGCGGCGTTCCGCTTTTTTTTAAGGCTCGCGTACAGGGCCAGCCGGCCCAGCGCCCGCTGTTCGGCGGTTTTACGGACGGAGCAGGTGTTAAGCAGCACGAGATCCGCGCTTTCGCCGTCCACGGCCTTTTCCCAGCCCCGTTCCCGGCAGACAAGATCCAGCGCCGCCGACTCGGCGGTATTCATCTGGCAGCCGTATGTTTCAAAGAAATAGGTCATGCGGGGGATCATGACCTCGTTTTAAGTCCCCTGATGAATTTGATCCCGTTCCAGATCCCCAGGGCGATAAAGCCCACGGCCCCTATGCCAAGAACGGTTCCGGCTACGGACGTAAGCAGGGGAATTTTGGCCCTGGCCAGAAGCCCCAGCGCGCCTGAAAGGGCAAGGACAAGCCCCGGCTTTTTGCCGGCGGGGTCCCTGGAAAGAAGGGCAAAGATGCCCGCAAGCGCGGCAAGGCCCCCCAGGACAAGACCCACAAGGGGAAGGCGGCCTCCCACAACGCTCATGATAAAGAGAAACCCCCCGGCCGCCAGGGAAAAAACGGCGGTAACGCCCTGTTTTGTGAGGTTCTTTGACGACGAATACGGTTCAATGTCATTCATAGCCGGCCTCCTTGTCATATTCCGCAAAGGCAAACGCGCTGTGATTATGGATACTTTCAAAATTCTCCGCTTCTACCGAAAAACGGGGAAAGGTATTCATCCCTTTAAGTTCAATATACACATCCCTTACCAGATCTTCAACAAACTTTGGGTTGTCATAGGCATGTTCGGTGACAAATTTTTCATCTTCGCGCTTGAGAATCGAATAAACAGGGCTCGAAGCCGCTTTTTCCACAAGGGCGATAATATCCTCTATCCAGAAAAAAGGCCCAAGCTCCACCTCCACCCGGACCATGCCCCGCTGATTGTGGGCCCCCCGGTCGCTTATTGCCCGTGAACAGGGGCAGACCGTCGTCACAGGAACGGAGACCGAAACGGTAAAGTGCCTCCGCCCCGCGCCGGCGGGGGCCTCCGCTCCGCGGTTCACGGGTTCACGGGCCGAACGCACCCAGCCCTGATAGCGGCATTCATAGGACATCATGCCGGGAAGCCCCGAGACCGGGGCGTTTTTTTCCATAAAATAGGGGAAGGTCATGGAGCCGAAGGCCGATTCCGCTTCCAGATCCCCGCGTATGCGCCCAAGCATTTCAAGGAAGCGGGGCATGGAAAGATCCTCGCGGTACCGGTGAAAAATTTCGATGAAGCGGCTCATGTGGGTTCCCTTGAAATGACGGGGAAGATCGGCGTAAAGATCCACCCGCGCCGCCGTATGCTGAATATGGTTCACCTTGTCCAGCACCCGGATGGGGTATTCAAGGCCCTTGACGCCTACCTTGGCAAGGGGAACGTTGCGGCTGTCGGCCTGATTCTGAACGTCAATCATGCCGCGCCGCGGCCGCCCGCGCGCCGGACGCGGTGTTCGCGCCGGACACGGCGTTCGCGGCGTTTTCCGCCGCCTCGACTACATTCAGAAGAAGCATGGCGACCGTCATGGGGCCTACCCCGCCGGGAACGGGGGTAATCCAGCCGGCCTTTTCCGCCACGGGGCCGTAATCCACGTCGCCCAGAAGACGGTAGCCCTTTTTCGAAGAAGAATCCGCCACGCGGTTCACCCCTACGTCTATTACGGCCGCGCCTTCCTTTACCATACCGGCGCTTATAAGGCCGGGCCGGCCCGCGGCGGCAATAATAATATCCGCCTCCTTTGTGTAAAGACCGGGATTCCGGGTCCCCGTGTGGCAGATGGTGACCGTGGCGTTGACTTCCCGGCGTGAAAGAAGGGCCGCCAGGGGTTTCCCCACGATGTTGGATCGCCCCAGAATTACCGCGTGAGCCCCGTCCGTGGGAATACCCTCTTCGCGGAGCAGCACAAGCACCCCGTGGGGCGTACAGGGAAGAAAGCCCTTTCCGCCAAGAACCATGTTTCCCACAGATACCGGATGAAAACCGTCGACATCTTTTGCCGGGTCCATGGCGGAAATCACCGCCTTTTCACGTATATGGGAAGGAAGGGGAAGCTGAACCAGAATGCCGTGGACCGTTTCATCGGCGTTGAGGGCGTTAATCACGCCGAGAAGCTCGGCCTCCCCCACCCCGGCCGGCAGCCTGAATTCCCTGCCCTCCATTCCCGCCCCGGCAAGGGCCTTTTCCTTGGCGGCCACATAGGAGAGGCTCGCGGGATCTTCGCCCGCAAGCACCACCGCAAGGCAGGGCCGCACGCCCCGCGCCTCGAGCGCGGCCGCCCGCGTCCGGGCCTCTTCCCGCATTTTTGCGGCCACGGCCTTGCCGTCAATTATTTTCGCTGCCATAAACCTCCCCCAAGGGCAGTATTATCATGAATCTGCCCTGTTCTACCCGTACCGAAAACGCCTCTCCTGTGGCCTCGTTGCTTGCCCCGAAAAAGCCCCGGTTCCATTGTACATTGTCAAGGGGCCATTTGAGCCCCGTACTTGCCGCCTTCCAGGGACCGCTTCCCAGCGGGGCGGCCGCGATAATGGCCCCCGGCGCGAAGACGGGCGCGGCCTTTCCCGCGCCGGAGGGAACAAGATCCCCGGATGTCAGCGCGCCGGGCGCGTCAACAGCCCATATGTCGTCACGGGCGGTAATCCAGCGCCGGGGGGCTTTTTCCCGCTCAAAAAGGGCCCGCAGGGCAAAAAGGTGATCGGTGCGCCCCCCTCCCCCGCCGGCTATCCACACTTCGTCGCAGCCTTTTTCCCAAAGAAGGAAAAGGCCCAGTTCCGTATCGGTGTAGTCCTTTTCATGGGGATAACGGAACACCCTGTCCGCCGGATACGCGGAAAGACGGGAAAGATCGTCAAGGGAATCCATATCCCCTACTATCCACCGGGGGCGGATACCGGCGGCCTCGGCGGCGGCAAGGCCCGAATCGGCGGCGGCCACAAGTTCCGCCTCGGCGGCCAGACGCCGGGCAATGCCGGGGGAAGGCCCTTCGCCGCCTATAAAAACTATGCCCCGCATGCGCCCCCTTTCAGGTTTTCCCGTTGTTCCCTCCGGCCCATTATAGTATAGTGCCTCCTGATGGGCAATGTACGGGTTCACCCCCTGTTAAAGGAAATCGCGGCGCTGTTTTCAGGCCGCGGCAAACGGCTCTACCTCGTCGGCGGCGCGGTCCGGGATCTGTTCCGGGGACGGCCGGCCAGCGACTGGGATCTTGCCACCGACGCCCGGCCCGAAGAAGTCATGGCCATTTTCAGGAGCACACGGCCCCCGAGCCCTGTGATCCCCACGGGGATAAAGCACGGGACGGTCACGGTCCACTACCGGGGCAAAGGAGGCGGGGCGGCAGGAGGAACGGAGGCGGCCTATACGGGGCTTGAGATTACCACGTTCCGCACCGAATCCGGTTACCGTGACGGCCGCCGCCCGGAGAACGTCGCCTTTGCGTCTTCCATTGAGGAAGATCTTTCCCGCCGTGATTTTACGATGAACGCCGCCGCCGTCCGGCTTCCCGGCGGGGAAATCGTCGATCCTTTTGGCGGAAGGGCCGACATACAAAAGCGGATCATCCGCTGTGTGGGAGACCCGGCGGAGCGCTTTGCCGAAGACGGACTGCGGCCTCTGCGGGCCGTCCGTTTTGCCGCGCAGCTTGGCTTCACCGTTGACAGGGCGACGCTGGACGCCGCGGGAGGCGCCCTTGGCGTTACCGCGAAGGTATCGGCGGAACGTGTCAGGGACGAACTTGACAAGATCCTCGCCTCGGGAACGGAAGCCGCCGGGGCGGAGGCATCAGGAACGGAAGCGGTCCGGCCATCGACAGCCTTCCGCCTTATGGAAGAGACGGGCCTCCTCCGCCTCATACTGCCGGAACTGGCGGCCTGCCGGGGGGTGGAACAGAAGGGATACCACCGTTTCGACGTGCTCGATCACAGTCTTCTTGCCTGCGACTACGCGTCTAAAGAAGGCTGGCCCCGCGAAGTGATCCTTGCCGCCCTGCTTCACGATACCGGAAAACCGGCAACGGCGGC
>JAISEB010000180.1 GCA_031264395.1 Treponema sp.
CGAAGGGAAATCACCCCGCCGTAATCAAATACAACCGCCTTTATCCTGCCTTTCATTGCCGCTCCTTAATCCGGCCGCAACCGGCCCGGCTCAAATCTTACGCCGTAT
Source organism: Treponema sp. (assembly GCA_031264395.1). GTDB lineage: Bacteria > Spirochaetota > Spirochaetia > Treponematales > Breznakiellaceae > JAIROE01. The sequence goes on from JAISEB010000180.1 coordinate 109, forward strand.
TCAGGCAACGGACAAGCGCCCGCAGGCGTTTCCGGCACGGGACCGCCGCAAGAGTCTCTAGGCAAAAAAAGATCCCGTCTGCTATACTGTAGGTATGATCCGGTTTCCGGGGGGAAGGTTTCTTTTCGCCGTGCTGGCGGCGTGTTTTGTTCTTGCCGCCCTTACGGCGGGGACCGCCGCCCTCCATATTAATCACGAATGCGAAGGGGCGGATTGCCCTGTGTGCCTGCGGATTGAAACCGCCCGCAATGTGCTCAAGGGATCTGTTCCCGCGGCCGTAACGGCGCCTTTCTTTTCCGCCGGGCGCGAAATAAAAAACATTCACCGTTCCGCCGCCCTTTCCTTTACCCCTGTCGCCCTTAACACAAAGTCAACTACCTGAGCCCTCCCTGGGGTTTTCGGGCGCTTTCCCCGGCCGGGGCACAAGCGCCAATACGAATGTTTCCGGGAGGATGCGCGATGAATACTGTTACGGGCAGCGCGGTACGCTGCGAGGACGCCGTTTTCGGCTACGACGGGCGCGCCGCCGTCGGCGGGCTTGATTTTACCATAAACCAGGGAGATTACCTCTGCGTCGTCGGCGAAAACGGTTCGGGCAAAAGTACCCTCGCAAAGGGGATCCTCCGTCTTGTTCCCCCAATGCGGGGAACCATAACATTCGGCGCGGCGCTGGGCAAAGGGGACACGGGCTGCCTTTCCCAGGGGACGGCGGTAAAAAAGGATTTTCCCGCCGGAGTATACGAAATCGTACTGTCGGGCAATTCGGGGGGCATGGGCCTGCGCCCCTTTTATTCGGCAAGGGAAAAACAGAGGGCGGAAGAAAACATGGAGCGCCTTGGCGTCGCGGACCTCCGCCGGCGCTGTTTCAGGGAACTGTCGGGCGGCCAGCAGCGCCGGGTGCTTATTGCCCGCGCCCTCTGTGCCGCCCGGAAAATGCTCGTGCTGGACGAACCCGCGGCGGGGCTTGATCCGCTCGTCACTTCCGGCCTGTACGATCTGCTTGAAAAAATAAACCGGGACATGGGGATTACCATCGTCATGATTTCCCACGACATTGAGGCGGCGCTGAAATACGCGCGTTTTGTGCTTCATCTTGAAAAGGAAAACGGGCAGGGGATAAACGCGCAGCGTTTTTTCGGAAGCCCCGCCGAATATATAAAATCAAACACGGGGAGGGAATTGTATGTTCACCGCGCTGGCTGAAATGTTTTCGTACGCTTTTCTGGTAAGGGCCTTCATTGTAGGGACCCTGGTTTCTCTCTGCGCCGCCCTGCTTGGCGTCAGCCTGATACTGAAACGGTACTCCATGATAGGAGACGGGCTTTCCCACGTGGGCTTCGGCACCCTTGCCCTCGCGACCGCGCTTAACGTCGCGCCGCTTACGGTGTCCATTCCCCTTGTCGTCGCGGCGGCCTTTCTGCTTCTGCGGCTGAGCGAGAACAGCAGAATAAGGGGAGACGCCGCCATCGCGCTTATTTCCACGGGCTCCCTGGCCGTCGGCGTCTTTATCATTTCAATGACCACCGGCATGAACACCGACGTATGCAATTTCCTGTTCGGCAGCATCCTCGCGATGAGCAGGAGCGACGTGTACCTGAGCATAGGCCTTTCGGTTACGGTGCTCATCCTGTTTGTGGTGTTCTACAACAAGCTGTTCGCCATAACCTTTGACGAAACATTCGCCGGGGCAACGGGGGTCAGGACCGGCGTTTACAACATGCTTATCGCCCTTTTAACCGCGGTGACTATTGTACTTGGCATGCGCATGATGGGGGCCATGCTTATTTCAAGCCTCATTGTCTTCCCGGCCCTCTCCTCGATGCGTATCTTCAAAAAATTCAAAAGCGTTACCGTTTGTTCCGCCTGCGTTTCAACGCTGTGTTTCTTCGCCGGCATAATCATCTCGTATGCCTTCGCGACCCCGACCGGCGCGAGCGTCGTGATAATCAACATTTTTGTCTTTCTTTTGTTTTGGGCAGTTAACGCTTTTTCTGTTTTTATGAAGGAAAAAAGAACGGCGGCCGGCATGGCGGCCGCGCTGTGTGTCTTCCTCGCGGCGTCTTGCGGAAGTCCCGGCGCCGTTAAACCGGCCACAGGCGGCGCAAGCCAGAGCGTGGTGCTGCCAAACGCCGTCGACGAAGTCGTCATCAAAAACCGGGAGGCCGCCGTTGTTGAAATAAGGGAAAAAATGTTCATAGCCCAAACCAACGACGTTTACCTTAACGCGGAAGACTACGTGGGAAAAACAATCAGGCTCCAGGGGCTTTTCAAAATAGAACAGTACGCCGGAATCGAAGCCCCCTATTGTTTTGTACTCCGCTACGGCCCCGGCTGCTGCGGGAACGACGGAAACGCCGGGTTTGAGGTGGCTTGGGACAAGGAATCTTCCGAAGAGGATCTGTACCCTGAAATTGACAACTGGGTGGAGGCTGAAGGAGAACTGAAATACTACGAGGAAGACGGGTATCCGTATTTGTATATCGCGCTCTCTTCGCTGCGGGTACTTGAAGAGCGGGGAGCGGAATTTGTGACGCAGTAACGGGCGCGCAGCTACGGGGCGAGGGCGGCGAGTTTTTCGCGGATAAACTCGCTTTTTTCCTTGAGGCCTATGTTCCCCACGGCAAGGATGAGGACATTGGGAGAAGACGGATCGAGCCGCACCTTGCCGGAAGATTCCTGCATGAGCCGCACGAGCCTGTCTACCTTTACCCTTGACACCTTGGCAAATTCAACCCGTACAAGGCCCGAGTGTTCCCGCAGGGAAGAGACGGCGATTTCCCGGCAGATGATCCGTATTTCGGCAAGGGCAAGAAGCGAAGCCGCCTCGTCGGGAAGCGGGCCGAAACGGTCAAGCAGTTCCGCGTAGACCCGTTCGAGTTCTTCCTTGCCGCGCACCGAAGCTATCTTCTTGTATACCGCCATTTTTTCTTCCGGGGAATCAATATACGAATCGGGAATAAAACCCGTGTATTCAAGCTCAAGAAGCGTTTCCGTTTCGGCCTCGTAGTTTTCGTCCTCAAGCCGCCTTACCGCCTCGTCAAGGAGCCTCACGTATAAATCAAAACCGACCGAATAAATATCGCCCGACTGTTCCCTTCCCAAAAGGTTTCCCGCTCCCCGTATTTCCATGTCCTTCAGCGCTATCTTGAAACCCGAACCGAGTTCGGTAAAGTCGGAGATGACCTCCAGCCGCCTCATCGCGACTTCGGAAAGCGCGCGGTCTTCGGGGTAAAAAAGATAGGCGTAGGCGACGCGGTCCGAGCGGCCTACCCTGCCCCGCAGCTGGTAGAGCTGGGACACGCCGTACATGTCCGCCCTGTCTATGATGATGGTGTTCACGTTCGGTATGTCTATGCCGTTTTCAATGATGGTGGTCGACACAAGCACATGAAAACCGCCGTGTATGAAACGGTGCATCACGTCTTCAAGATCGCGGGCGTCCATGCGGCCGTGGGCGGTCTCCACCATCATCTCGGGCACAAGGCGTTCTATGGCCATCCTTGTTTCCCGCAGGCTTTCTATCCTGTTGTGAAGAAAGAAGACCTGCCCGCCCCGTTCGGCCTCGCGCCGTATCGCTTCGGCAATGCGATCGCCGTTCCATTCGCCTATCACTGTTTCTATGGGACGGCGGTTTCTGGGGGCGGTGGCAAGCACGCTCATGTCCCGTATTTTAAGAAGGCTCATGTGAAGGGTACGCGGTATGGGCGTGGCCGAAAGGCTGAGGCAGTCAACGCTGACCTTGAGTTCTTTAAGCCACTCCTTATCTTTGACGCCGAAACGCTGTTCCTCGTCTATTACCATGAGCCCAAGATCCCTGAAGCTCACGTCCTTCTGGATGATGCGGTGCGTCCCCACAAGCAGATCGATTTCCCCCTTTCGCGTCTGCTCCAGAATTTCGCGGACACGGCTCCCCTGGGTAAAACGGGAAAGCATCGCTATCTTTACGGGGAAACGCGAAAAGCGTTCGGTAAAATTTTCAAAGTGCTGTTCGGCAAGAATGGTGGTGGGGGCAAGAAACGCCGTCTGCTTTCCCCCCATGATGGCCTTAAAGCACGCCCGCAGGGCGACTTCCGTCTTGCCGTAACCCACGTCGCCGCAGATCAGCCTGTCCATGGGATGCGGGCTTTCCATGTCTTCCTTTATTTCCTCGACGCAGCGGAGCTGATCTTCTGTTTCCTCAAAGGGAAAGCTCGCCTCGAACATGGTCTGCCATTCGGTGTCCCTGGGAAAGGAGAAACCCGGCGCCTTTCTCCGCTTTGAATAGAGGATGACAAGTTTTTCCGCGAGATCCTCAACCGATTTTTTTACGCGGCCCTTGCGGTTTTCCCAGCTTTTGGACCCCATCTTGTCAAGGCGCGGCGGAGATCCTTCGTTCCCTATGTAACGCTGGACAAGGTTCACCTGCTCAATGGGAACAAAGACCACTTCCTCGCCAAGATATTCAAGTTTGATGTAATCGCGCTCGTTGCCCAGCGCCCTGATCCTTTCTATGCCCCTGAAAAGCCCTATGCCGTAATTCACGTGAACCACAAAGTCGCCCGGGTTAAGTTCCACAAAGGTGTCTATGGGCGCGCTCCGCACGGTTTTAAGCGAACGGGGAGGACGCTTCCGCCTGCCGAAAATTTCGTTTTCCTGTATTACCATGAGGAGGAGATCCGGAAGGGAGAACCCGGAGGAAACGGAGGCCGCCGTTACAAGGAGGACGCCGCCCTGTGCGCCCTGGGTGTCTTCAAGAAGAGTCCTGATGCGCTCCGCCTGCGCCTGTGATTCGGCGGCCACGACGATGGTGTAGCCGCGGGCAAAGAGGGCGGAAAATTCTTCCCTGAGGTAGGCAATATTGCCGAAAAAACTCCTCGGAGGATCGCAGGGAACGGAAAGGCGCAGGGCCCCCTCCTCCGCTTCCCCCTTGAGGGTCCTGAAGGAAACGCGCCGTTTTACAAGCGGAAAAAGGCTTTTGAAATCAAGGAGTATGCGTTCGGGAAGTGGAACCGCCCTTTCCCCCCGGGTCCGCGTGTAAAGGCTCCGGTATTCCCTTTCAAGGCTTTCCTTCGCGTACAGGAGCCGTTCGCTGTCCATGTAAAAAACGGTCCCGTCCCCGCCTGTGTAATCGGTAAGGACAGCGGGTTTTTCAAAGGCAAGGGGGTACAGGAGTTCTTCCCCCTCCGCCCGGCGGCGCTCCGAGAGTTCCTCAAGGATGAGCCTTCCGTCCTTTCCGCCTTTCTCCTGGAATTCGGGACAGCGGGCAAGGACGGCGCCCAGGGCCTCTATACGGTCGTCTGTCCAGACCACCTCGCGCATGGGCCGTATGAGGAGTTCCGGCAATTTTTCCCTTCCCCCCTGATCCAGGGGGTCGAAGGCGCGGATGGATTCAACCTTGTCAAAATCAAAAAGAACGCGGCAGGAGGCGCCGTCTCCCATGAGGATGTCCAGCACTTCCCCGCGCAGGGCAAATTCGCCCCGGACCTGGACGCGGGGCACCCGTGTGTAGCCGTAACCGGCAAGGGTCTTCGCCAGGGCGATGGTATCGATGCCGCCGCCGGGACGTATGCTCACAAGGAGTTTCCGTATATAGGAAGGAGGCGGCAGGGGGGTTAAAAACGCCCGCAGGGGGGCTATGACAATGCACTGTTCCCCGGCGGCAAGCGCGCTTAAAATTCCGGCCCGTTCGCCGAAGACCGCCGAAAGGGGGGACATTTCCCTGTAGGGAACCGTACCCCACCAGGGAAACACCAGGGGGGCAAGGCCCAGGGAATTGAGATCCATGGCGAGATCCGCCGCTTCGGAGTCGGAGGGAACCACAATGAGGAAGGTCCCCGCCCGCGTCCGGGCAAAGGAGGCAATGAGCGCCGCTCCAAGGACGCCTTCGGTTCCCTCGATTTCAAGGGGAAATTTCCCTTCCCGGAAGGCGGAAATACAGGCGGAGACAGCCTTCGAGGCGGCGATTCTGCCGGGGAGTCCAGGAAAGGATAAGGTATTCATCTTAATATACCGATTACTATAATATGGAAACAGGTCTTGTTAAAGATAATCTCAACGCTGTCAATCCGGCCTTTCCGTTCCGTATTTTGGGGGTCTTCCTTGCCTGTCTTTTTCTGGCCTTCCCCGTTTATACGGCGGAACCGGGCGAAGAAAACGTCGCCTTCAGCATACGGTTTTTTGACAGGCGTATTTACCATGTCAGTTCGCAGCCCGTCTATGTGCAGATAACCGTCGCCAACAACGGCCCGTCAACCTACCGCTTCAAACTTGCCGACGAGCGGGCCTTCTCCGTCGATTTTGACGTGAGGACAACCGGCAACAGGGGGCTCGAACCGGCCGGAAACCTTGTCAGAAAAAGGACGCAGAGCGGCCGCGTGTTCTTCCGCGAAATAGCCGTTGAAAGCGGGGAATCGTTTTCTTTCATAGAAGATCTCCGCGATTACGCGGATCTTCACGAGCCGGGTTCCTTCATTGTTCAGGGAAGAATATACCCGGAACTCTACAGGACGGACGGCGGCGCCGAAAACGCGGCGCTTCTTTCCAACCGCCTTTCGCTTGCCATAAGGCCGCCTGTAATCCCCGGCCCCGAAGGGATCCCCCTGGCGATGGACGAGGAAACGGGCGCCGTCCTTGTCCGGGAAAAACTCGCGCCTGACGCTGTGGTGGAATATTTCATCAATGCCCGGCAGAGATCCCAATGGGAAAAATACTTCCTGTACCTCGACGTCGATTCCCTTATTTCACGGGACCCGGCGCGGAACAGGCAGTACCTTGCCGAAAGCGAAGAAGGCCGGAGGCGTATGGCGGACGCGTACCGGGAGGAGGTACAGGCCGGCGGGGATGACATTGCCCTTAGTCCCTCCGAATATACGCTTGAGCGTACCGAATACGGCGCGCTTGAAGGGACGGTTACGGTACTTGAAAAATTCAGAATGGTCAATTATACCGAACGGAAGCGGTACACCTATTACCTCCGCAGGAGAGATGACGTGTGGACCATCGTTGACTACTCGGTTGTCAATCTGGGGACTGAATGAAGCTGCTTCTGGTGCTGGGTTCGGATGAAACCAGCAGTCTTGTTTCCTCGTACGCCGAACCGCTGGGGTTCAACCTTATCCGCTACCGCTATGTGCCCAAGGCCATGGACAATCTGGAGGAGATTGATCCCTCCGGCATCATCATCAGCGCGAGGGATTTTCCCCGGCACTGGAAGGTCATGGTCCAGTATGTAAGGAGCAGCCGTCCCAAGGAAAGCTGCCCCATCATCCTGCTTAAGGACGATCATTTTCCCCTTGAAGAAACGTCCAAGGCGTTTTTTCTGGGGGTAAGCGGCATCGTCTCCGAAGCCCTTGAGGAAAGGACGGAACTGGACCGCCTGCAGGGCATATTGAGCCGCTACATTCCCCTCGATGAAAAACGGAAGGCGCAGCGCCATTATGCCGAACACTGGAACCGTTTCGGTTTTCTTTTTTCCAACCCAAAGGACATGACCATCATATCAGGCGAAGTTAAAACCATTTCAAGTTCCGGCCTTTCCTTTGTCCCGCTGAATCCGCACATGCTGAAGAACATACGGCTCAACATGGAATTGCGCGAATGCAGCCTCAGGGCGGGAAACGCCATTCTTTCGCCCGTATGCGTGCTTAACCGCACCGGCCTTGTCGTCTCCCTGCGCTTCGAGTCCTTTCCGGAAAACGAACAGGACATCCTTGACAAATACCTCGAAGGGCTTCCCCTTTTGAGGCTGAAAAACACGCAGGAAAAAGAAAAAAAAAAGACGGAAGAGAAAGCCCGGGAACTTGCCGA
>JAISEB010000110.1 GCA_031264395.1 Treponema sp.
TAAAAAAAGGTTCTGCTCCTCTCCGCGAAGCCGGTCAGGCTGCTGAATTCCATGGCAGAGCCGTCGTCCAGAATCACCCGGCCCGAAAAGAAACCGCAGAGCTGGCGGCGTTTCTGGTAATAGAAGAGCGCGCGGTTCCGTTCAACCCGCTGCTGATGGGGGGTAAAGATCATCTCCAGCCGGTTGTCGTTGCTGGTAAAACGCCAGGGCAGCATCCAGTTGGAGGGGGAGATATGAAAGGTGACCTGATCAAGTTTGTGAAGTTTTCCGTCCACAAAGAAGGCGTTTTCGGTTCCCTGCGACGAATCGGCGGAACCATAGCCTATGCTGAAGGCCGCCTGCCTCCCCCCGCACATGCCCGAGGCCGACGCCCAGTAATGCAGATCGGTGCGGGGACGGACCCCCCGGTTCCAGTCGAAGATTGCCCAGGCGTTCCCCTTTGTAAAGATCAGCTCCGACGTGCCGAACTGTATGACCCCCTCCGCGGTGTACCAGGGGGATCTGCGGGAATAGCAAAAGGAATTTTTTTCCCCGCGCCAGGGGCTGTGGGTAATAAGCGATTCCGCTCCGGGAGGCGCGGTAAGAACCAGTTCCCCCCTGAGGCTGCGGTGATGCCCGAAGCGCGGAATATCCGCCTTGATGATGCGCACCCCGCCGTCCATGGGAACAAAATCGAGGGACGTTTTCTTGTGCCTGCGGCGCACCGCCCCCGTTTCGCTTCCCGGCGGCATTTCGAAGTTGCCCAGGGGAAACATGCGGATGTCTATCTGGGTGGTGCGTTTTCTGTCCTTGAGGGAAATCACGGACGTACCCGTGTAGCCCAGGTAGCCGTTGTCGGCAACTTCCGTAATGACAAGATGAGTGGGAGAAAAGACGATGTACCGGTCCGCCTCCGACACGCACCGGCGGGGAGCCCACACCAAGGCGGGATCGTAAAAAAAACAGGGGGTCCGGGACCAGCCGAAATTTACCGGCCAGCCCGAACTGTCCAGCGCCGAAACCGGACTTTCCATTTCCTTCTGCGGCATGGCTACCGCGCCGGATACCGGGGATTAATCAGCATGGAACTGATCAGGGCAAAGATCCCGAAGCCCATGGAACTGTAACCGGCGGCGTTTATGATGTCGGCCTGCGCCCTGTTCACGTTCGAAGGGGCGTAATGGGCAAAGGCGGCCATTCCCCCCCCAAACAGGACAAAAACAGTTCCGGTAACCAGTGACACGTTCTTGAGGCGGTTCCTCCTGATATACGGAGTGTAGTCGGGGGCCTCATAACGGATCTGAATCTCAGGCTCGCTTCTTGCCGTTTCCATGACAGGAAGGGAAAGGAGGGACCTTGCGAAGGGACGGGAATTCCAGTAATTGATGATATCTTCCCCCAGCGTTCCGCGTTCGGCGTAGAAATTGGGAGCGGCATGCCGGAGGAACACCGTCTCGTTTTCACCCACCGTGTAGGACGGGGCGGAAGCCGGCGGCCCGAAACAGGCAAGTTCCGCCTGGCCGCCGAAACCATACACCCGCAAAACCGGTTCGTGCGAACCGGCGGAAATTTCATAGGCGTAATCTATGCCGGTATCGCCTTCCCTGTACAGGACCTCCGCCGCCGCCGGGGAACGGACCGCAAGAACGGATTCCGCGGAACCATACAGCCTGATGCGGCCGTACACCAGATCAAGAAAATCACCATGAAGGATGACGGACGTATTTTCCGCGACAAAAAGGACGGCGCCTGAAATTCCGGCTTCCATAAAACCATCCGCGCCGGTCTGAAGCATGTCGCCTTCGTGCAGTTCCACCCCTTCGGGCCCTATATTTTGCGGATCAAACGCCTCCAGAGCCCCCGGAGAGCCTTTCAGCATGGAAACATCCCCAACGGCGCGCAAGAGGCGGATTTCCCCTTCCTGGGCAAAAGACAGCGGGCCGCCTGAGAGCACAAGGGGAAAAAACAGAAAAAACGCATATTTACACATAGTTGTCCCTATTATACAATGGAATTTCCGCATGAACAAGCAGAAACATGAAAGGGCGGATTACGCCGGCATGAACATAACGGTCATGGGGCTGGGGCTCCACGGGGGAGGGCTCGAGTCGGCGCTGTACTTTGCCGGCCGGGGGGCCCGCGTAACCGTTACCGATCTCCGGGATGAAAAGATCCTTGCCCCGTCCATTGAAAAGCTGGAAAGCCGGTCGGCGGGTTTTTCCTTTCCCGTGCGTTATGTCCTGGGCCGCCACGAAACCGCCGATTTCAAAAACGCCGGTATGGTGATCAAAAACCCCGGCGTAAGGCCCGATTCACCTTACATCAGGGCCGCGCCGCGCGTTGAAACCGATATTTCAATCTTCCTCGAGTCCTCCCCCGCCCGGCTTACCGCGGTAACGGGCTCCAAGGGAAAATCCTCAACCGCCGCGGCCCTTCACCGGGTCCTTGCCGAATTCCACGGGAATTCCGGGGGAAAGGCATGGCTCGGCGGCAACATAGCCGTTTCGCCCCTCGGTTTTCTGGACGACGTTTCCCCCGGGGACGACGTCGTTCTGGAACTTTCAAGCTGGCAGCTTGGGGATCTTGCCCTCCGCGGCGGGAAGATCCCCCTGAAACCCCGCGCGGCGGTCATTACCGCCATTCTGCCCGATCACCTGGACCGCTACAAAACCATGAAAGCCTATGTCGCGGACAAGCGTATCATCTACCGCGAGCAGGACGGCGGGGATCTGACCGTTGCCGGAGACGACGACTGGGGGCGGAGCTTCCGGGAGGAAAGCCCCGGCCGGACGCTGGTCTACGCCGGAGGGGAACTGCCGGACGGCGTTTCGGGGGGCTGGTGCGAAGGCCCCTTTGCCCCCGGCCTTGCAAGGTTTTACGGGCGGAACCTTCCCCGGAATATGCGTGAAGGGGAAACGGCCGAGGTCCTTCCCCCCCGCCTCCTTACCCCCGGCTTTCACCAGAAGCGGAACCTCCTTGCCGCGGCGCTGGCCCTTGTCGACATGGGAGTAGATCCGTCACTTGTCCGCGAAAGCCTTGGGACCTTTCCCGGCATGGAATTCAGGCTGGAATTTTTTCATGAAAAAAACGGCGTCCGTTTTTACGACGATACCGCCGCCACCATACCGGAAGCCGCCGCCGAGGCGATACACGCCCTCCGCGGGGAGGCGCCCGTGATCATCGCCGCGGGAGGCTCCGACAAGAACCTCGGTTTCGCCCCGCTCGTGGAAGCGGCCGCCGGGGCAAAGGGAATAGTCCTCCTGTCCGGTACGGGAAGCGACAGGCTGAAGGACCTGCTTGCCTCGGCGGGACTTCCCTTCCGGGGCCCCTTCGAGTCGGTCGACGGCGCCGTCCGCGCCTGCCTTGAAATGGCCGCCCCCGGCGACACGGTGGTCCTTTCGCCCGGCTGCGCGTCGTTCGGCATGTTCCTCAACGAATTCGACCGGGGCCGGAAATGGAAGGAGGCGGTGCGCCGCATCGTGTAGACGGTGCGCCGCATCGCGTAAATCATGGATATTGAAATGCTCCGCGAAAGGGCCCGGATTACAAGGGAGACAAGGGCCTTCTTCGACGGCCGGGGCTACCTTGAAACGGACACGCCGCTTTTGAGCGGCAGCCTCATCCCCGAAAGCTGCCTTGAAGTCTTCATGACAGAACGCATGCTTCCGGGCGGGAAAAAAAGAAAACCGTACTGGCTTGTCCCTTCCCCCGAAATATGGATGAAACGCCTTATCGCCGGGCACAGGACGGACATCTACCAGATCTGCAAATGTTTCAGGAACGGCGAATCGTCGGGACACCTGCACAGCCCCGAATTCACCATGCTTGAATACTACACCATGAACGCGGATTACCTTGATTCACTTTCGCTTACCGAAGATCTGCTCCGCGCTTTGCGCCGCGCCCTGCGTCCCTTCCCCCCCCTTCTGCGGATCACCGTTGCGGACGCGTTTGCCGAATGGGCGGGCTTCGATCTGTACCGCGCGGCCGAAGAGGGAAGCCTTGCCGAAGAAGCCCGGAGGCTCGGCCTTGATCCCCCGCCTTCCCTTGATACGGGCGGCCTCTACGATTTGATCTTCATTCACGCGGTGGAACCGAACCTGCCCCGCGAAAATCCCGTGGCCCTCATGGACTACCCCGCCTTTGTCCCCTGCCTCGCGAAAAAGGGAAAGGACGGGAGAACCGCCGAAAGGTGGGAACTGTACATTAACGGCGTGGAACTTGCCAACTGCTATTCCGAGGAAACAGATCCCGAAGAAGTCCGCCGCTATTTCGCGCTGGAAGGCGAAGCCAAAAAAAAGAACGCCCTTGTCGATCACGCCGTTGACGAAGATTACTGGAAAATTTTTCAGTCCTTCCCCGCCTGTTCCGGCGTGGCCCTGGGCCTTGACCGGCTCGTCATGACCATTGCCGGAAGGCGCTCCATAGACGCCGTCCTTCCCTTTCCCGTTATTTAAACACTTTTGAAAGACCCGAATGATCAAAAACCATGTCAAAGAGGGGAAGGTATTCGACGCCGGTGCCGACCCGCGCTTCCCCCCTGAAACGGTAACGGACCATGTTCATGGCGATAACCTCGTCCAGAAGGCTCCTTTTCATGTTGATAAAATTCATGAGAAGGAAGAGCCGCCTCTCGCCGGAGCTTCTTGCCGGAATATGCAGCACGTCGCGTTCCTCCCCGTCCGCCCAGAAACGGCCTTCGCCGTACAATTCATAACCAAAGGATGAAAGATCCACGGGGAAAAAATTCGGGTTGTCTATGCGGAGGTTCACCCGGAACCGGGTGTTGACAAGTTCGGCCTGCAGAATGGCGATGGACGTTATCGTGAACACGGGCTCCCTTATACGGGCAACCACGGTCCCGGCGGAAACCGTTCCGGAAGATTCCGGCCCTTCCGCGAAAAGATAGACGACGCTGATCGTAAGCCGCGCGGCAAGAGAGGCCGCGTCGGACACGGGGCACTTCGAAAGATCCAGATCCAGCCGCACGGGAATTTCCGCGTCTTCGCCGGGACGTACCAGCGCGTCTTCAACATGCAGAGACGCCGCTCCCTCTCCGGGAACTTCTCCGTCAAGCTCCGCCTTCCAGTCTTTAAGAGCGGTCCTGAACGGGAGGGAACGGGGATTCGACAGCTTCAGCGTAAAAAAAAGCGAAACGTCGCGTACGGACCGCCCTTCAACATGATCGAAATCGAGGCGGGATGCGGGGCTTTCTTCAACGGCGGCCGGAAGCGGAGACGGCGGCGATTTACAGGCGCCGAGAAACGCCGGAAGGAAAAACGCCGGAAGAAGGAACACACGCCACAGGCGGGCCGGTTTCATAACTACCCCTTACGGCAT
>JAISEB010000285.1 GCA_031264395.1 Treponema sp.
CCGCCTTCAATCTTTTTTCTGCCCGTGATTTCCAGCGCGGGAGGAAAAAGAGCGCCGAACCATTCAACAAGAGTGCCCCCCTCCCCTTCGCGGAGGGGAGCGGTATGCATGAACGGGGGCTTGTAAACGGCGGCGTATGAAGAAGTTTCCCCGATGACGCGCGCTTCCATCTCAGCTTTCAAGTTTTTTCATGACGCGCGTAAAACGCCGGGGCACGGGGGCGGTGAACGTTTGAGCCTCGAGGCGATCCGGAAGGATCAGGCGGAGGGAACGGGCGTGCAGCATGAGGCCGGCGTCCGGAAAACGCTCTTCTTTTCCGCCGTAGAGGGGATCTCCGGCGACGGGATTTCCAAGCCAGCGCATGTGCACCCTCAGCTGATGGGTACGGCCCGTCCTGGGCCTGAGGAGCACAAGGGCGTAGCCGTTCCAGCGGCGCGCCACACGGTACAGGGTAACGGCGGGCTTTCCCCCGTCTTCCGATACGGTGAAGAGTTTGCGGTTCCGCCCGTCGCGGCGGATAAAGGACGCTATGCGCCCTCTGTCCTCTTTGGGGTTCCCCCGGACTATGGCCGCGTAGGTTTTTCGTACCTGTCTTTTCCTGAACTGTTCGGTAAGAAAACGGAGAGCCCCCTCGTCTTTCGCGGCTATCATTACCCCCGAGGTATCCTTGTCGAGACGGTGCACAATACCCGGCCTCAAAGAAGAAGAGGCCCCTCCGCCGCAGCGGTAAAGCAGCGCGTTGGCAAACGTGCCCCGGCTGTTTCCCGCGCCGGGATGCACCACAAGACCCTGGGGCTTGTTTATCACGATAACCCTTTCGTCCTCGTACAGTACGTCAAGCGGAATGTTTTCGGGAACAAGAAAAACAGGCGGGGCGTCCAGCCAGGAAAGTTCCAAAAGATCCCCTTCCCGCACCGTCCGTGATATTTTTACGTCCTTCCCGTTTATCTTCGCCTCGAGAAAACGGGCCCTTACCTGGGAACGGGTAAGGATGCCAAGACATTCGGCCACATAACGGTCAAGCCTGAGACCCGGCGGAACGCCGTTCTGTACGGTTACGGCAAACGAGGGCATCAGGGGCCGGGAAGAGGCGCGTCCTCCGCGTCCCCGTTTGCCGTATCAAGCGGCGTACGGACGATGATGGGCGTACCCGGAGGCAGGAACTTTTCCCTTTGCCGGGCGCTGCTCCGCTTGATCTGGACAATGACAAAATCGGTAAAGGCAAGGGCAAAGGAACCCAGCGCCGCGTAAAGCATGACCCGCTTGTGATCATCGGCGCTCATGTCAACGGCGCCCGCTCCCTTGAGCGGCCAGGGGGCGTAACGCATATCCCAGCCGTGCGAGTAAAAACGCCAGGAATCCATTATGGTGATGGCAATAAACATGGTGAAGGGAAAAGTACCAAAAGCGATAACTTCCGCGCGGCGCAGTTCTTTTGACCACTGGGGAAAGCCTTCCATGTTGAACTGGGTCGCGGGAAGCCCCAGATCCGTCGACTGGCTCGAAGTGCTGCTTGTACTGCTGGTCTGAGCGGCGGCGGGAAAGAGGAAGACGGCAAGCAGCATGAACAGCAGAATGTTTTTTATGTTCATGCGCGCGCCCGTTCCCCAAAGAGAACCGTGCCTATGCGCACCAGAGTGGAACCCTCCTCAACGGCAATCTCAAAATCGCCCGACATTCCCATGGAAAGGCAGGACCAGTCGTTGTGGGGAAACGCCGCCTCAAGCCTTTCCCGCGCCTTCCGCGCGGCCCTGAAGGCGGCCCGTACCGGAGCCTCCTCCGTTGTAAAGGGGGCCATGGTCATGATCCCCGCCGGTTTAAGCCCCGGAAAAGACAGGGCAAGCTCGGCGGCCCGAAGAAGGCTGTCTTCACCGGGAAATCCCCGCTTCGACTCTTCCCCGGTATGAAGTTCCAGCAGTATGCGCAGTTCCCTTCCCCCGGAGACCCCGCCCAGTCCGGTAATCAGATCGTCGCGGTCAACCGACTCTATGCAGTCAAAAAAAAGCGCCGCGGATTTTGCCTTGTTCCGCTGAAGGCTGCCTATGAGGTGCAGTTCGGTTCCCGGATGTGATTCCCTGAACCCGTCAAATTTCCCCTTCGCCTCCTGTACCCGGTTTTCGCCAAAAAGCCGCAGCCCCGCCCGCCAGGCGTCTTCCGTCTCGGCCCTGTCGTGGAATTTTGTTACGCCCATGAGGCGCACATCTTCCCGCCTTCTGCCGGACCGGCGGCAGGCTTCAAGGAGCCTTTCCTCAATACGCAAAAGATTATCAGCGATAGTCATTGCCCTTCTCCAAAGAACCTTTCAAGGCCGCGTCTCCCGTACATCCAAAGTCCCGGGCCAAAGCGGCAAGAGAGACAAACGCGGCGAGGTCAAGATTTTCGGCCCGCTCATTTTCGCGTATGCCCGCCATCCGCAGTATTTCCCGGGCCGTCCCGCCGGCTTCGTCCATGGAACGGATCTGTTTCCCTTTTATTATACGGGAAAAAAGAAAAATTTGAAGGCCGTTTTTAACGGTTTTTCTGCGGACGGAAAAAAGGCCCCGTACAAGCGGATAAAAGATCCCCGGATACGGATCTTTTTCCTCGACGGAAAGTTCCATAAGCACCCCCCGCGACTG
>JAISEB010000287.1 GCA_031264395.1 Treponema sp.
TGGAGGGCTCCGGTTCCGGCAAAGGGATAGTCCCGCCCGAGCAGGCGGTATTTGTTCGAGCCGAATTGGTGAAAGGGAAGAAACTGCGTTTCCTTTATGCCAAGATCCAGGAGGAACGAGGCGAAACCGGAGGCGTCTTCTTCGCCGTCGTTGTAGCCGGGTATGACGGGAATCCGCGTCAGGACCTTCGGCCCGTGTTCAAGGCAATAGCGGAGGTTTTCCCTTATGGAATCGTTGTAGACGCCTGTTCCCTCAAAATGCCGCTGTCTGTCGTAGTGCTTCACATCAAAGAGGACAAGATCGCACTTGCCGGTGATGCGCCGCCAGGCCTCCTCTCCGGCGTACCCGGACGTTTCCAGGGCGCGGTGTATGCCCGCTCTGCCCAGGGCGTCAAGCAGGGCGGCGGTAAAGGCATGCTGCAGCAGGATCTCGCCGCCTGAAAGCGTCACTCCGCCGCCTGATTCCTCGTAAAAGACCTTGTCCTCAAGGCAGACGGCCAGCGCCTCGTCAACGGAATAGCTTTTTCCCGCCGCCGAAAGCGCCCCGTTCGGGCAGGAAGCGGCGCAGATCCCGCAGCCGGTACATCCTGCCTTTGACCGTATCCTCCCGCCGGCGAATTCCAGAACAGAGGGGGGACAGAGGGCGGTACACCGGAGACAGCGGACACATTTCGGTTCATCCCACAGGATCTCGGGATTTGCATTCCAGGATTCGGGGTTCGAACACCAGCGGCAGCGAAGGGGGCAGCCCTTGAAAAATACCAGCGTCCTGATGCCCGGGCCGTCGTGAACGCTGAATTTCTGAATGTTAAAGAGCAGGCCCGTCATGTCTTCTTCAGTATACGCGCCGCGGGCATATTTGTAAAGACATTCACCTTAATTATTTAATAAATTCGATTAATAAATTAAATATACGGCTTGACATATTAAAGAACAGGCGGTATTTTCTATATATATGGATATGACGGAACGCCGCGGCCGCATTCTTGAAATTCTCGATCAGGACGGGGAGATAGGGGTGGGCGTCCTGGCGGATCAGCTTGCCGTTTCCAGGGTAACCGTCCTCAAGGATCTAAGCGAACTTGAGGAGAGGGGCCTTCTGCGCCGGGAACGCGGCCTTGTCATGTTCGATTCCACCGACGACGTGGGCAGGCGCATGGCCCGTCATTACGGGATAAAGCGGCGCATCGCCAGGGAAGCGGCCCGTTCTGTCGCGTCCGGGGAAACGGTGATGATAGAGTCCGGCTCCTGCTGCGCCTTTCTGGCGGAGGAGCTGGCGGGTATTGAAAACGGCGGCGGGGAAGCCGCGCACAAAAACTGTACCGTCATCACCAATTCGGCGTTTATCGCCGGGCTCATAAGGCGCGCGCCGTTCTGCCGCGCCGTTCTTCTGGGCGGCGATTACCAGAAGGAGGCGCAGGTAATGGTCGGCCCTCTTGCCCGCGAATGTTCGGAACATTTTTTTACGGACAAGCTCTTCATCGGCGCCGACGGTTTTGTTCCCGAAACGGGGTTTACCGGAAAGGATCTTCTGCGCAGCGAAATGGTGCGCAGCATGGCAAGACAGGCGCGGCATACCATTGTGCTGACCGAATCGGAAAAATTTTTTGAACAGGGCGTGGTGTCCCTGCTTGGAACAGAGGACGTATCGGACGTGTATACCGACGGCGATATTCCGGCCGGAACGGAGGCGTTTCTGCTGTCGAAGGGAGTCGCCGTTCACAAGGCGTAAAAGGGGAAAGGCGTGAAAGAATACATACTGGGCGTTGACGTCGGGGGAACGAAGACGGCGTACGGCCTCTTTGACCGCGAAAAAAATCTTGTCGCCGAGCGGCGCTCCGCCTCCGACGCGGGACTTTCCCCGGAGGCTTTTTTTGACGGCGTTTCCGCCTGTGTCAAGGACATCATGGCGGAACACGGCATACGGAACGGGCAGATGCTGGGCGTCGGGCTGGGGATGCCTTCGTTCATTGTATTCGAAAAGGGCTACATCGTCAAAACCAGTAACCTTACCCGCATTCACGATTTTCCCGCGAGAAGCTACCTCGAGAAAAAACTGGGGGGCATTCCCGTCATGCTGGACAACGACACCCATGTCGCGGGCCTCGCCGAATACCGCAGGGGCGCGGGCTGCGGATCGGGGGACATGATCTACTGCGCGGTAAGCACCGGCATCGCGTCGGCGGCAATACTGGGCGGCAGGGTTTTGCGCGGCAGCTACGGGTGGGCCGGGGAAACAGGACACCAGATTGTTACCCCGGGAGAAGGCATCATGTGCGGCTGCGGCAACCGGGGATGCTTCATGTCCTGGTGTTCAGGCTCAATGATAGTAAAGCACATACAGGGCTGGATAGCCTCGGGCGAAAAGACGCTTATGACGGAACTGGCGGGCTGCGCCGAAAACATAGAATGCAGGCATCTTGAAACGGCGTTCGACCGGAACGACGCGCTGGCCGCCCGCGCGCTGGGCCAGATGTCAAAGTACCTGGGGCTTTATCTTTACAACCTCTACCTTACCTTTAACATCAACTGTTTTGTCCTGGGCGGCGGCCTTGTAAAAATGGGAGAAAAACTTCTGGGACCGGCGCGCGGTGTTTTTGACGAATGCAACCACAACGACATGGAGGTCTTTTTCAGGACGGCCGGTCTCACGGACCGCTCCGGCATCATCGGGGCGGCGGAACTTGTCTTTGACAATGGGCTTGTTCAATGACGTATTGGACAAGCCCAATAGAGTTGTTCAATAACTTCAATTATTGGACAAGTCTGAAATTTACAGGAGTGTAGAAGATGGATTATTTTGGGAGCCTCACGCCGAGGATGGCCAGGTTCCGCGAAGAACTGCTTGACGCGAAACCTTTTGTATGCGCCGAACGGGCGGTGATCACCACGGATACCTACAGGCGGAATATGGATCAGCCGCTGGCATTGCGCCGCGCCCTGATGTACAAAAACGTCCTTGAAAGAATGAGCATTTTTATCGAAAAGGAAACCCTCATCGCGGGGAATCAGGCTTCGGGCAACCGCTTCGCGCCGGTCTTTCCCGAATACGCGATGGACTGGGTCATCGAAGAACTCGACACCTTCGACAAACGCGGCGGCGACCGCTTTTACATTACCGAAGAAACAAAAGCCGCGCTCAGGGAAATCGCCCCTTTCTGGGAGCACAACACGGTAAAGGACAGGGGGCTTGCCGCAATGCCCGAATCGGCGAGGGTCTATTACGACCTGGGGATCATCAAGGCGGAAGGCAACATCACGTCGGGGGACGCCCATGTCGCGGTAAATTACCGCCGCATGCTCGAGGCGGGCCTTGGGGAATTGAGGGAACGGGCCGGGGCAAAACTCGCGTCCCTCGATCTTGCCGATTACAGGAACCTTGCAAAGTCGTACTTCTACCGCGCCGTCATTATTGTCATCGACGCGACGGCCGCCTTTGCCAGACGCTACGCGGATCTTGCCCTCTCCATGGCGGAAACCGAAAATGACGCGGGCCGCAGAAGAGAGCTTCTGGAGATGAGCCGCATTCTCAGGAAGGTGCCCCTCCAAAAGGCGGAAACGTTTCACGAGGCGGTGCAGTCCCTCTGGCTCGTACACCTCTGCCTCCAGATAGAAAGCAACGGGCATTCCCTTTCCTACGGGCGGATGGATCAGTACCTCTACCCGTACTACCGCGCGGACCTTGAATCAGGACGCGCCGGCGAGGAAGAAGCGGCCGAACTCCTTTCCAACCTGTGGCTTAAAACATATACCATTAACAAGATTCGAAGCTGGTCCCACACCCGTTTTTCGGCGGGCAGCCCCCTCTATCAAAACGTCACCGTCGCGGGCCAGATCCTCAAAGAAGGACAGCCCGTAGACGCGGTGAATCCCCTTACCGGCATTATTCTTAAAAGCGTGGCGCGGACTCATCTGCCGCAACCCAATCTTACCGTGCGTTACCACAGGGGCCTTGACGACAAATTCATGAGGGAATGTATCGAAGTGGTGCGGCTCGGATTCGGCATGCCCGCGTTTAACAGCGACGAAGTTATCATCCCTTCGTTTATCGAAAAAGGCGTCGCCAGGGAAGACGCCTACGACTACAGCGCCATAGGCTGCGTGGAAGTGGCCGTTCCGGGAAAATGGGGCTACAGGTGCACGGGGATGAGCTTCCTCAACTTCCCAAAATCGCTGCTCATCGCGCTTAACGACGGCGTCGATCCGGCGTCGGGAACGCGGCTTTGCCAGGGCGCGGGACATTTCGCCGGGATGCGATCCTTTGACGAAGTGATGGCCGCGTGGGACAAGACAATCCGCGAGTTTACCCGCCAGTGCGTGATCATCGACTCGACGGCGGATACCGTGCTGGAAAAGGACACGGCGGACATTCTCTGCTCGGCGCTCTGCGACGACTGCATAGAGCGGGGACTCAACCTCAAGGAAGGGGGAGCGGTCTACGACTTCATAAGCGATCTGCAGGTAGGCATCGCAAATCTTGCCGACTCGCTTGCCGCCATCAAAAAATGCGTATTCGAGGACAGGAGCGTCGGCGCCGCCCGGCTCTGGGAAGCGCTTGAGGCCAATTTCGAAGGCGAAGAAAACGAACGCATACGGGCGCTGCTCCTTGCTTCTCCCAAGTACGGCAATGATGACGATTACGCGGATCTGCTCATACGGGAAGCCTACGATATTTATATAGATGAAATGAAGAAGTACCGCAATACCCGCTGGGGGCGCGGCCCCGTTGGCGGGATCTACTACGCGGGAACTTCTTCGATTTCCGCAAACGTTCCCCAGGGCGCGGGAACCGCCGCCACCCCTGACGGCCGCAGGGCGGGCGAACCGCTGGCCGAAGGCTGTTCTCCTTCGCACGGCATGGACAGGCGCGGGCCGACGGCGGTTTTCAAATCCGTCTCCAAACTTCCCATAAAGGAGATCACCGGGGGCGTCCTGCTCAACCAGAAGGTAACGCCGCAGATGCTTGAAAGGGAAGAAGACCGCGGCAAACTCATCGCCATGCTGCGGGCGTTCTTCAACAGGCTCGACGGTTTTCACGTACAGTTTAACGTCGTCTCCCGCGAAACGCTGCGCGACGCGCAGGTTCACCCGGAAGCCCACCGCGATCTTGTCGTCCGCGTCGCCGGTTACAGCGCGTTCTTCAACGTGCTGTCAAAAGAGACCCAGGACGACATCATCGAGAGGACGGAACAGACGCTCTAAAAGACAGGGAACTAAGGCGCTTAACCACGCGCCTATATTACATCGGCCGCCCGCACGGACGCGGGCGGGTTGTTCACATATTCTTCCAGATTTATATCGCTTTTCTTCTTCCATGTCCCGTTAAACAGGCTGTATCTTCCCTCAACGTTTGTTATCGTCAGGATATCTTTGTTAACGGCGCATTCGCCGTTAACGGTTTCAACAAATTGATGCCATTGATTTTCTTTCCACGCGTGAGTTGAGGCCAGTATAAAATGTTTTCCGTCATACGTTATCCGGCCCATTCCGTAAAGAACATTGTTATATAAACTTACGTAATAATGTTCTTTTACAACAAGAATGAAATTATTGTTTCCCCATGTTCCTTCAAGAATTTTCGTTCCGCGGTGATCCCTGCTGGAAACACAGCCGGTTAAACCGATTCCCGCATAAAATAACGCACACAGCATTATTTTCGCAAATTTTTTCCCGCTCATACCGCACTCCAGAGGACAAATTTTTTACCTGCGAAGCTTTCCCGCAACCGGCCGGGTTCCGGGAAATAGAGTTGTTCAACAACTGGAGTTTTGAACAACTTCCGCTTGAAACACTTCTGCTTAAACTATAAGCCTCCACAACCCTCCTGTCAAACCGGAGCGTACGGCGGAGATACCGGTTATCCGTGGCATGAAACACGGCGGGGCATGAGTTGTAAACCGGCCCGGTTCCGGCGATACTTTTCCTATGAAGATCACCATTCTGGGGTCCGGCACTTCCCACGGCATTCCCGTTGTCGGCTGCCGGTGCAGGGTCTGCCGTTCCCCTTGCAGGCGGGACAGGCGCATGCGCGCGTCAATTCTGGTAGAAGGGAGGGGAGGCGAAAAGGCCGTTATCGACACGGGGCCCGAATTCCGCCTTCAGGCGGTGCGGGCAGGGCTCCGCCGCCTTGACGCGGTTTTTCTTACCCACGCCCACGCCGATCATGTTCACGGCCTGGACGACGTAAGGCCCCTCTGTACGGAAGGGCCCCTTCCCGTATACTCGAACAGGGAAACCATAGGGGAGCTGCGGGAACGCTTTTCCTATGTTTTCAGGGAAACGCAGGCGGGGGGCGGCAAGCCGAAACTCAGGCTTTGTACGGCCGAAGAGGCGGTCCGCCTGGGAGGCCTTTTATTTACCCCGGTACCTGTCAGGCACGGGGAACTTGACATTCTGGGCTGGCGTATAGAAGAGAACGGCTCTTCCCTGGCCTATCTTACCGATGTCAGCGCCATACCGCCTTCATCAATGAAAATCGCCGAAAAGCCGCGCGTCCTCGTTATTGACGGACTAAGGGCGCGGCCCCACCCTACCCATTTTTCCTTTACAGAAGCCCTCTCCGCCGCGGCGGACCTGCGGGCCGGAGACGTGTATCTGACTCACATAAGCCATGACTACACCCACCGGGAAATCAACAGGATCTGTGAACGGTTCAGAAAAAGCCGGAAATTCGGCGGCGTCATGAGGGCCGCCTGGGACGGGCTTATACTTTCTTTGTGACGAAACCGCTTTTAAGGCAGCGGGCGCAGACTTTAACGGTAAGGGTGGTCCCCTCCAGTTCCGTCTTTACCTTTACCAGATTGGGCTTCCAGACGCGGCGGGTATGATTTTTCGCGTGGCTTACCGAATTGCCGGTTACCGTATGTTTTCCGCAGATATCGCAGGTCCGTGACATAACATCCTTCCTTGTGTATAACTGGGCGAAAAACGCCCGGAACCA
>JAISEB010000296.1 GCA_031264395.1 Treponema sp.
TTTTGATGCCTTGATGGTCGTTGCCGCTCTGAAAGCCGGCAGCAAATATCTTGTAACAGAAGATATGCAGGACGGCCTTGTTATCGACGGCAAATTAACCATTCTGAATATTTTTAATCATACTGATATGCTAATCCCTATGGTATTCCGATAGTCTCCATGACCGACTTTGCCTTGTATGCCGCCTGGCCGCCGGATGGCGGCGTTCAATCTGTTCCTATCGGCAAACGACCCGAAGGGGCGTATGCCGCCTGGCCGCCGCGCTGTAGCAAAGAAATATAAGGCCGAATGTCGAATTACAAATGTGAGAATGTAACCACAGACTATACGGACAGAACGGACAAAGCCGGTATTAACCACAGACCTCACGGACAAACACGGACTTTCAGTTTCAAATATATCTTTTGTCCGGTTGGTCTGTGTCTGTCCGTGGTTGTTTTGAATTCAGAATTATTGCCTAAACGATACAGGCCCGGAGTTTCGCGGCATTCAAACCGCGCGCCGCCCTCAAACAACACATAACCGCCGCGAAACTCCCCAGCCGGAAGCGAAACGAAGTTTCGCTTCCGGCCCTTGACCTTTTTATGCGGCTGCTGCATACTGGAACAAATTTTGAACACGGATTCCATCATGGTGGATTCCAAGGAGACGCCAGAGTGCCCTGCGGAAGAAAACGCAAATTGAGGAAGATTGCGACCCACAAACGCAAGAAGAAGCTGCGGAAAAACAGACACAAGAACAAATAGGGCGCCGGTGAAGAATACTCCGGGGCTCTGCCTCGGGGTATGAACCCTTCAATGCGAATCAAAGATGAAATTTCATTCTTTTTTGTCTTCCATTCACGGGCCGGAGGATCTTAAACGCCTTGATTTTGGGGAGTTAAACCGGCTTGCCTCCGAGATACGGGAAGAGATAATCCGTACCGTAAGCAGTAACGGCGGGCATCTGGCTTCCAATCTTGGCGTGGTGGAATTGACCATCGCCCTGCACCGGACATTTAATTCCCCGCGGGACAGAATAGTCTGGGACGTAGGACATCAATGTTACGCCCACAAGCTGCTCACAGGCCGTTTTGATTCCTTCCGGAGCCTCAGGCGTATGGGGGGAATTTCCGGTTTTCCCAAGCGATCCGAAAGTGCCCACGACGCCTTCAACACAGGTCACGCTTCGACCTCCGTCTCGGCGGCCCTTGGCATCCTTGCGGGTGAAAGGATACTGGGAGGGACCGCCAGAACCGTCGCGGTAATAGGGGACGGCGCCCTTACGGGCGGGCTTGCCTACGAGGCACTTTCCCACGCGGGCCAGCTGGGCCTTCCCCTTGTGGTCATACTCAACGACAACAAGATGTCCATAAGCCCCAATGTCGGGGGGCTTTCCAAGTATTTAAGCCGTCTTTCCATGAAGCAGAAGTACCAGCTTTTCCGCCGTACCTTTGATTCCCTGGTCAAAAAAATACCCCTGTGCGGGGAGCTTCTCTTTGCCGTCATACAGAGGCTGAAACGCGCCGTCAAGGCCGTTTTTTACACGGACAACTTCTTTGTCGATCTGGGCTTTGAATACGCGGGGCCCATAGAGGGCCACCACATCAGGCGGCTTGCCGAGGTTTTTGAGGATGTGCGGAAACTGGAAAGGCCTGTGGTGATCCACGTTCTGACGCGCAAGGGCAAGGGGCTGGGTTCCGCCGAGCGGGACCCCGGCGCTTACCACGGAATCGCCGCGCTGGAAAGGGGCGCGGAAGACGGGGAGGATGCCCTTCGCCCTTCCTTTACCGGAGTCTTCGCAAAGGCGCTCGTTGAGGCGGCCGCGCGGGACGGCCGGGTAACGGCGGTGACGGCGGCCATGGAAAAAGGGACGGGGCTTTCCGAATTCAGGCGGGCCTTTCCCGGCCGCTTTTTTGATACGGGCATAGCCGAGGAGCACGCGGTTACCTTTGCCGCCGGCCTTGCCGCGCGGGGACTCAGGCCGGTGGTCGCCGTCTATTCTACCTTCGCCCAGCGCGCCGTGGATCAGGTCATACACGACGTGTGCCTCCAGAACCTGCCGGTGGTTTTTGCCCTTGACCGCGCCGGTTTTGTCGGGGAAGACGGCGAGACCCATCAGGGGCTTTTCGACATTTCCCTTTTCCGTTCCGCCCCCAGCATGACGCTGCTTGCCCCCGCGGACGGCGCCGAGCTTGCCCGTATGCTGAAGGATTCACTTGAAGACGGCGGCGGGCCTGTGGCGATCCGTTATCCCAAGGATCTCTGTCCGTCCGGGGAAAGGGCCTTTTCCCTGCCGCTTGAAAGGGGCCGGGGGGTATTTGTACGCCGCGGGGAAGGGGAGATCTGCATAGCCTTTACCGGGAGCCTTTATCCGTCCGTAAGGGACGCCGCAGATGCCCTTGCCCTCGACGGGATCTTTCCCGATCTGTACAACCTCCGCTTCCTTAAACCGGTTGATGAAGAGTACCTCGCGGAAATCATCGGAGCTTACGGTCTTACGGTGTTTGTTGAAGAAGGAATGCGTGCGGGGGGCTTCGGGGAATACGCCGCCGCGCTTGCCCATCGCCGGCGCTGCCGGGGGGACGTGCTTGTGTTCGCCGCCTGCGATCAATACGCCGCGCAGGGAACCAGAAAGGAACTTCTTGCCCTTAACCGCCTTGACGGAAACGGGATACGGACGGGTATTCTTCGTTTTCTTGAAGAAAGAAAGGCGGGGCGGGAAGCGGCGGGAACGATCTCTTTCCGGTGAACAGCATGCGGTGTCAAAAAATCCCCCTTCCCTCTGGCGGCGTTCTCGATCTTTCGGGCCCTCCCCTTGTCATGGGTATCGTCAACTGCAACGGCGACTCCTTTTATCCGCCGAGCCGCGCCTTTGGGGAAGCCGCCGTCGAAAGGGCCCTTGCCCTTGCCGCCGAAGGGGCGGCGATCATTGATCTGGGGGCCGAGTCTTCCCGGCCCGGCGCCGAATACATACCGGCCGGGGAGGAGGCGCGAAGGCTGCTTCCCGTTCTCCGGGGGCTGCGAAAACGCTCCGGCGTTCCCGTGTCGGTGGATACGCGGAAGGCGGAAGTCGCCCGTCTTGCCCTTGACTCAGGCGCGGACATCATCAACGACATTTCCGGCCTCCAGGACGATCCCCTCATGGCCGGCCTCTGCGCGGAAAGGGGGGCGGCGGTGGTGCTGATGCACATGCGGGGCGTTCCCCGCACCATGCAGGACGCGCCTTTTTACACGGACGCCGCCGCCGAAGTGTACTCCTGGCTTGCCGGGGCGGCCCGGCGCGCGGAAGACGCCGGAATACGGCGGGACGGCATCATCCTTGATCCGGGTATAGGTTTCGGCAAAAGGACGGCCGATAACGCCGCCGTTCTTTTTCATCTTGCGGAAATGTGCCGCGGAGATTATCCTGTATTGGTAGGGCTTTCAAGAAAGTCCTTTATAAGGGAACTGGCCGGAAAACCGGGCCGGGAATCCGGCGGCGGGGAAGGCGATATTCTTGCGGGCACGCTGGCCGCGCTGGCCTTCTGCGTAATGAAGGGAGCGTCCATACTCCGGGTGCACGACGTAAAGGAAACCGTTTCCCTTGTAAGGGTGCTGGACGGCCTCATGAAAGGACAACAGGCAGATGGAATGGTTTCAACGGCTTAATTCCGTATACGATGTGGTACGCCCGGTTCTGGATGTGGCGCTCCTTGCCTTTCTTTTGTACAAGGCGTACGGGCTTTTGGTCAGGACGCAGGCGGTTCAGCTTATCAAGGGCGCGGGTTTCCTTGTACTGGTGTACGGCATAGCCTTTCTTTTCAAGCTTACCACCCTCCGCTGGATACTGACGATGCTGGGGCCCGGCCTTTTTGTGGCCATTGCCATAGTTTTTCAGCCGGAACTGCGGAAGATCATCATGCGGCTGGGGCAGGGGGAACTTTTCAGGCCGGACAACAAGCCCCGCATAGGGCAGCTTGAGGCGGTGGTAACCGCCGCGGAGATACTTGCCCGGCAGAAGCGGGGCATGCTCGTGGTATTTCCCCGCAAGATCAACATCAGGAACATCATAGACACGGGAACCAGAATGAACGCGGAGATTTCTTCCAGCCTTATTGTTACGGTCTTTGAATTTGACGGCCCCCTCCATGACGGCGCCATGATCATACAGAACGGCAGGATAGCGGCGGCCGGGTGTTTTCTTCCCCTTTCGGAACAGCAGGACATACGGAAGAACTTCGGTACCCGCCACCGGGCCGCGCTGGGAATGTCGGAGCAGTCCGACGCGGTGGTTCTTGTTGCTTCCGAAGAAACCGGGGCCATCAGCCTTGCCTATGATACCAGGCTGTACTACGATCTTTCGCCGCTGGAAGTGACGCGGAAACTCAAGGAGCTTTTGGACAGGGGCGCGCGCAAGGATTCTGTCGCCTCCCTTTTGAACGGGAACATTGACGAGGGAAAAAATGTTTTCGCTGAACAGTAGAAAGCTTTTGGAAAAGGCCGCGGACAAATGGCCGGCCAAGGTGCTGTCGGTCGCTCTGGCGCTTGTTCTCTTTGTGTTTCACCGCATGAGTACGCTGGAAGAACGCTTCTTTTCGGTGCCCCTTGTCCTTGAGGTAAGCGCCGGCCTTACCCCCGCCGTTTCCTACAACCGCATGGTGCGGGTGACCCTGCGGGGAGACCCCAACAGCATTTTCCCCATTCTGGAGGACGATATAGAGGCCTACGCCGATTTTAGAAAGTACAGCGCCGCGGGGTCGTACCGCGCGCCCGTCCAGGTCCGCAGGCTGGGGGCGGCCGCCGGGGCGGAGTCCTTTGAAATTACCGTTGATCCCATGGAAGTTTCCGTCGAGCTGGACCGCAAGATAAGCAAATACGTGCCTATTGTCGCCAACATACGGGGAAACCTTGCCGCCGGTTACGATCTGGTGTCTCACACGCTTACCCCCACCCAGGTGGCGGTGGACGGCCCCATGAACATTCTGGGGGACATATCGAAGCTGTACACCGACTTCATCGACATTGAGGGAAAAAACGCGGATTTTTCCGTTATGGTGAACATTCTTAACAGGGACCCCCTGCTTGCCATCCGGGGATCGGGGGTCACCGAATTCCGGGGCTTCGTACGCAGGATGGTTCCGGTGCGGAACATAACGGACATTCCCATCGCGGCAAGCGGCCTTGATCCGCGTTTTACCGCGGAGCTGAATGTTAAAACGGGCAGCGTCAGGCTGGAAAATTCCCGGAATGAGCTTGACGGTTTTGTTCCCCCCGAGGCTTTTCTTTCGGTGGACTGCTCGGCCATAACGGAGCCCGGCGTCTATACCCTGCCTGTAAATGCGGCCCTTCCCCCTTCCTTTAATCTGATACGGCAGGAGCCCCGGGAAACCGAGGTAACGGTGACTGCCGGAGGCGGCCTCCCGTGATCGTGGGAATAGGCGTAGACGTGGTTCATGTGGGCCGTCTCGTGCGGTGGCACTCCATACCCGGCCTTCTGGAGCGTTATTTTCACCCCGATGAATTGATCACTGTCCGCTCAAAGGGGGGCGGGGCGGATCTTTCCCTTGCCGCCCGCTTCGCCGCCAAAGAGGCTTTCGGCAAGGCGCTGGGCACCGGTCTTGCCGGAATCGTGCTCAAGGATATAAGGGTGGTGAACAGCCACAACGGCAGGCCCGAAATAACGCTGTTCGGTACGGCGCTTGACGCGCTTAAGGAAAGCGGCGCCTCCAGGGTGCACATTTCCCTTACCCACGAAAAGGACAACGCAATCGCCATGGTAGTACTGGAAAAACATGAGTGACGACAGGGAACTTAAGGTATCGTTTTCTTCCAAAAAGGAATTTACCTGCCCGGTATGCGGCGCCCGTTTCCGCAAGGAAGAGCTGCTTTCAGGCGGAGGCAGGCTTATCGCGGGCAATCTTACCGATGAGCTTCACCGCCTCTATGAACCGTCGGCAAAATACGGGGAGATCTGCCCCCTGGTGTATCAGGCCATGGTGTGCCCGGAATGCTGGTTCGCCGCCATGGACGCCGACTTTGAGGCGCTGCCCGAAAAAAACAGGGAAAGGGCGGCGGAAGACAGGGAGCGGCGGCTTTCCGATACGGAGGCGGTTTTTTCCGGCGTGGATTTCAACAGGCCCCGCGGCCTTCTGGAAGGGGCCGCTTCCCAGTACCTGGCGCTGCGGTGCTACGATTTTTTCGGCAAGGATGTTTCCCCCACGATTAAGCAGGGTCTGGCAAGTCTCAGGGCCGCCTGGATTGCCGACGAGCTTCACAAAAAAAATCCGGACGAACATTACGACTGGCTTGCCCTGCTTTTCAGGCGCAAGGCGCAGTTTTTGTACAATGAGGCGATACGGCTTGAGCAGAGCGGCAAGGAAACCCTTTCGGCGATGAAGGTATTCGGGCCTGACACCGACAAGAATTATTCCTACGAAGGGGTTCTGTACCTCTGCGCGTATCTCCGTTACCGGTACGGCCCGGCCGGAAATCCGGCGCAGCGCCTCTCGTCGCTGGAAGACGCGCGCCGTACCATCGCCAAGATCTTCGGCATGGGAAGATCGTCAAAGGACAAGCCGGGCCCGCTTCTGGATCACGCGCGGGAAATTTACGACGCCATTAACAAAGAACTGAACGAAACCGATGACGCGTGAGGAGTCCCCGGGCCTGCGCAACATACGGCTGCTTCTGGCCTACGACGGCACCGGTTTTTCAGGATGGCAAAGGCAGAAGGGCCGCCGTACCGTCCAGGGGGAAATAGAGGAGGCCCTGCGGCGCATGCACGGAAAGGACGTGCGCCTTACCGGTTCGGGCCGCACCGACGCGGGCGTTCACGCGGCCGGGCAGGCGGCGAATTTCTACACGGGCATGTCCATGGACGCAGGGCGTTTTGTCCCCGCCCTTAACGGCCTTCTTCCTCCCGACGTGCGGGTCCTTGACGCCCGCGAAACCCTGCCCGATTTTCATTCCCGTTTTGACGCCTCCATGCGGACATACCGGTATTATTTTATTCAGGGCAGGGACGCCCTTCCCCATGAGCGGCGCTACGCCCTTCCCCTGAGGCGCCGCCCCCGCCTTGATCTGCTTAACGGTTACGGCCGTGAACTTCTGGGTGAAAGGGACTGTTCCGTTTTTGCGGGCGCGGGCGGGGGAAGCCTTTCGCGGAACAGGCGCATCAGAACCGCGTATTTTTTTGTTGAAGGGGAAAAACTTGTTTTTGAAATCAGCGCCAATGCCTTTCTCTGGAAGATGGTGCGTTCCGTCGGGGGAACCATGCTCCGGTGCGAGGCCGAAGGAATGAGCCCCGCCTGTTTCGCGGCCCTTGCCGCTTCCGGCGAACGGAGGCTTGCCGGCCCTACGCTGCCGCCCAGCGGCCTCTGGCTCTGGAAGATTGAGTTTTACCGGGAATAGGGGTAGTATCGGGAAACATGAAAAAATACACGCGCTTCTTTCCGGTTCTCCTGGTTCTGGTTTTGTCCGTGTGCGGCGGAAATTCTTCCGGCGGGAATTCCCCTGAAAAAAACGGCGGGCCTTCCGGCGCGAACCGTGGCGCAAGCCCGGCGGATCTTGTCCCGGCCGGCCCTTCCGGCGCGCTCACCGACGCGCTGGGAAGAACCTTCGCCGTTCCCCCGGACGGCGCGAAACGCATCGTCAGCCTGAGTCCCGCGGTAACGGAGATCCTCTTTGCCGCCGGGGCCGGGGAAAGGGTTGTGGGTGTTACCGAATACTGCGATTACCCCCCCGAGGCCGGGGAACGCGCCAGTGTCGGAGGATTTTCCGGCGCGACCGTCAGCGTGGAGCGCATTGCCTCCCTCGAAAGCGATCTGGTGATCGTCTCGGCCGACATGCACGGCCGCATCCTCGGCCTTCTTGAGGCTCTCGGCATACCGGCCTTTGCCGTAGAACCCCGGAATTTCGACGAAGTGTTTGCCGCCATAAGGGCCATAGGGACCCTTTCGGGCTGCCCGTCCGGGGCGGAAGAAACGGTGCGGATTATGGAAGGGAAGCTCAGGGACGCCGCCCTGCTTCGCGCCGGGAAAGAAAGGCCGTCCGTGTACTGGGAACTTTCGGAAGATCCCCTCATCAGCGCCGGAAAGGACAGTTTCGTAAA
>JAISEB010000300.1 GCA_031264395.1 Treponema sp.
CCCTCTATTTCCGCCTTTACCAGAATATCGGTAACCGCCTGGGCCGCTTCGGCGGGAACGGTAAGGACGGCGATTTTGACTCCCCGGCGCCGGACTTCCGTTTCCAGCGTTTCCATGGATAAAACATGGATTCCATGGACCCTGGCGCCGATCTTCCGGGAATCGGTGTCAAAGGCCGCCACGAAATTAAGGCAGTGGGACTGAAATTCCCGGTAGCCCATGAGGGCGCTCCCCAGATTGCCCGCGCCCACGAGTACCGCGTCCTGAACGTCGTACCAGCCCAGAAAACGTTCAATGGCGTCCGCCAGCGCCCCGGCGGGGTATCCTATTCTCGGTTTGCCCGTTATGCCCGTTATGGCAAGATCCTTTCTTATCTGAATCGATTCAAGGCCCATTTCCCTTGCTATAAGAGTTCCTGAAATGTGCTCAATTCCTTCGTGTTGAAGCTGTTTTACAATGGTCAAGTATGAAGGCAACCTGCGTACCGAAGGCGCCGAGGGAATTTTCCGCCTAATCTCCATAAACTATACTGTACATCGTTAAATAATTATCGATCAATATTACTGATCGGCAATATCGATTAATATTACCGATAGATAATATCGATCAATGAGCCTGTCAATGAGTCACCAGAGGACAAGTTTTCCCCGGTCCGCGGTAAAGCCCTTCTCCCGGAATATGCCTGAGTAGCCGCTTTCCGCGGCGGTTTTTTCGTTGATGCGTTCAATCACGATCTTTTTTTCGGGCCGTACGGCGCGGAATCGGGGAGACGCCGCGAAGGCCGCGGCGGCCTCTGCGCCTTCGCCGTCCTTTGGCTCCGTGAAGATCCGCAACTCTTTGCCGCTTTTAAGGGAAACGGCGATGAGGTCCCTTCCCCTGAAGCAGAGCCTGTTAAAGGGGGAACGGGCGGGAAGGCGGGGATCGAGCCCCTCAACGGAAAGTCCTGCGACGCTTGCCGGGTCCGCGGCGTTCATCCAGTATATGCGCGGCGACGCTTCGGCCTCTTCAAGTTCGTGTTCTACGGAAGGCCGGGCGAACTGGAGGGAATTGATCCCGCTGAAAAAACGGCCCGCGGCAAGTTCCCCGGCAAGCTCCATGCGCCGTATGGCCGGAAGAAGCGCCTGCCAGGAAAGGGGAGGGGCCTCTTTTTCAAGGAGGGGCCGCGAGATGATCCCCCAGCGCTTTACAAGGAGCCGCACGCGGTCACGGTTCAATTCTTCTTCCTCAAACGGGTCTGCGGCGTAGTCCGGAACAAGCGAATACCAGAGGCCGTATACAGGCGGCCCGCCCCGCCATTTGTCGCGGATGGCGCGGGGGATACGGCGGCGTACCGCCCCGTAGGGATAACCCTGCGGAACAACGGAAAGGTCCCTTTCTTCGGAATCTTCTTTGGGAATAAAGCCTTCCGAAAGGCCCCGGCGCACCGGTTCCCATGACCCGGCGGAAAGGCGGCCCTTCCAGGCCTCGTTCCAGATGATTTCCGCGGTCAGGCGGTTTCCCGTTTTAAGGGCCTCCCGTATCTCCCAAAAATCACGGGGCCTGTCAAAGAAACGGGCGTCCAGGGCTTCCGCCGCTTGGGGTCCGCCCCGGCCGCGTTTTCCCGCGCCGTTAACTTCGCCGCGGGCGGCCCAGGGAGAAGCAAGATCCAGATCGTCCGGCCTTGAAAAACCGGTCTTTCCCTTTCCGTCTCCGTACCAGAGGAGGCTTCCTTCCTGTATGGCGCTGTCGAGAATTCCGGGGGCGTAATCTTTGCGGCGGGCGGGGAAAAATTCGGTTTCCCAGAGATCCGCCTGCGCGCTTAAGCAGGAAACGGTTTCCCAGGGCAGTCTATCGGGGGGATTGTTGTTCAGTATGCCCTGACGCATGGCGAGGAAGGGGGCAAGCAGGGCGGCGGGGCGCTCTTTTACCGGCGGGCGCGCCTTCTTCCGGGTAAGCCTGAGGAGAAGATCAAGGTTGCCGGTATCGCAGAGGAGCTTCCCGGCTGTGCCCGTTACCGAAACATCACAGGCAGCTTCGCCCGATTCGGCAAGGGCCCGAGCCGCGTCTTCGGCCTCCGCTTCTTCCGCCGCGAACACCTGCGCGGCGCGGGAAACGGAAACGGGCCCCTCATAGCGGAGCCACGGGCCAAGGAGGCCGAGCCTTGACGGCTTGTCCCGCCATGCTTCTTTCCATTCCCGGTGGATCACGACGGGTATGCCTTCCCGGTCTGGCGGCGTGTCCGTTTTTAGGACGGCTATTCTTCCGCCAAGCGAAGGATCTTCATCAAGCTCCTTTTTTAATCCGGCGGGCAGCGCGGAGGCAAGAGTGTCCCATTGATCAAGGGGAATGGCGATGCGCTCCTTGACCCATTCGGCAAGGCCCTGTTTGTCTTCCGGGGTCCAGCCGGGAATTTCCCTCCTCAGCCGCCCGGCAAACTCAGACACCGTTTTTGCGTTGAGCGGGGGCCTCAGGGACGCTTCGCCCAATGCGTCCGCAATCGCGCGGTCGGAAAGCGAGGTCCCCGTTCCCCCAAAAGGCGCGCGGCGCAGATCTTCCCGTTCGTCGTATTCGTACATGAAGGCGTTTGTTTCTTCCCTGACAAGGTCCCGCGCAAAGGGACTGGGACGGGAAGTTATTGAGAACCGGAGTTCCACGCCGCCGTGAATATCCTCCTGCAGTTCCCGGAACCCTTCCATGTCAAACGTGTCTTTAAGGCAGCTGCGCCATGCTTCCGCCGTTACGGGAAATCCTTCTTCGCCGCCCGCCGCATCAAAGAGGCGCTTTGATTTTTGCCGCGTGAGCCACAAGGGCGCGCGTTTTCCGAAGAGCGGCCTTGAGATGACAAGGCTCCTTTCCGCCGCCTCCCTCCACGCCGCGCCGAAGACGCTTGACGATTCAAGCCGCTTCCTGAACAGCCGCTCTCCCC
>JAISEB010000129.1 GCA_031264395.1 Treponema sp.
CTGCCGCCGCTTCAAAATCTTTTTTCACGTTTTGGACGGTCTGGCGGCTTACGCCGGTACGGCGGGCAATATCCGCTTCTGCATCCGGTTTCCGGCCGTCTGAGGTATCGAGGGCAAGAATAACGGCCGCCCGTTTTACCAGTTTGACGCTCCGTTTCCCGGTTTTTGTAAACTTTTCAAGTTCCCGCCGTTCTTCCGGGTTTAATTCAATGTTCCGCCTGGTTCTTGTCATGGTAGTATTCCTCCCGCCGGAATATTACCATGTTCTTCATTACCGGTAAAGCTTTAAGAGTTACCGGGTACTAGGACATCGGCGTTTACTTTTTTAGCGTCAAAATTCCTCTTATAGCAGCATACTTTGAAGAAAAAAATTACCGTGGAGATTCACGGAGTTCCACGGAGTTTTGGTTAAACCACAACGAACCTCCGGTTCGCCTTCACGGACAGAACGGACTTCTTTAGTTTCAAATGTGTATTTTGTCCGTGTTGGTCTGTGTCTGTCCGTGGTTAACTTTCTTCAAAATTCTGCTAATTTGACGGTATGTACCAGATAAAAAAGTAAATGCCGGCGCCCTGGTTTCCAAAGCTTTTCCCTTTACTTCCCGCTGTTTGCCGTGTTATACTTTTTCTACGGGTTTTAATATCCGCGAATAATTTATAAGGAGATACCAATGAACATGAATTTTTCAAGAAAAGTATTTACCCCCCCCCCCCCCCCCGTCACATGTTAAGTAGCTTGCCGTCCGGGGCCGCCGGACAGGGAAAATTTGTTTCCCAAAAATCAGGCGTTGTAAAACAACCTTGTTTCCTTTTATTGGCTCTTGTCCTGTTGGCGTCCGGATTTTCAGGCTGCGCCTCAATGTCACGCAACGCGCATTACTCGAAAATGGCGGGCGAACATGACTTCGACTATTTTTTCCCGTCGTCCGATTTTACACGCGCGTTTTCGACTATTGATGAAGCCTACGATTACGTTAACGCCGCCAGCATTAAATTTGGAAGGGCGTCAAGCAAATCATCCGCAAAAGGGCTGGCCGCAAAATTGACAGGTTCCGCCCCGGAAGCGGACACCCCGGTATCCCTTGTTTGCTATCTACGCGCGAGTGACGGGAGCGGGGCGGTTGATTTATCGGGCCGGGACAACCCCATGGAAAACGCGCTGCGGAGAGCGGTTTCCGCTACACTTGTGTTCCTTGTGTTTCACAACGGCAAAGCCGTCTCTATATCCGATTTCCGCCTGGCGCAGGGCTGGGTCTATTCCAGCGGCAATGCCCAGATAGAACAATTTACCGTTAACGAAACTACATACACCGCCGAATATCCTGTCGGCTGGGGCATAGAAAAGGCGTTCGGCTACCTTAAAGACGGGATTAATTAGAGCTTCCCGCAAAGTAACCCCGAACCGAAGGTTTGCGCTTTGCGGACAGACACTAATGAGAGCCTCTGGAAACCCCGGCCGGATTTCCAGAGCTTCCCCGCCCCGGCGGCGGGGAAACGCGATCCCTGTTTTTACTCAATCCAGCCGGCAAGCGCGGCGTGGGCGGTCTTGAGTTCTTTTACAATTCCAATATGCTGGGGGCACTTTTTTTCGCAGGCTCCGCAGGAGACGCAGAGGGACGCGGCCTGTCCGCTACGGGTCTGGAAGAAGTAGCTCCGCCGCGACGGTTCGAAGGTGTTGAACATGATGCCGTCGTTGTATTTGGAAAAGACCTGGGGAATGTTGACGCCCTGCGGGCAGGGAAGGCAGTATTCGCAGCCGGTACAGGGGATGGACGAGAACGAAAAGTAGGTTTCACGCACCCGCGCGATGATCTTCTTCTCTTCTTCGGAAAGGCAGTGCGGAACGGCGTCCGGCTTTGAGAAGATCGCTATATCTTCCTTGAGCTGCTCCATTGAAGATACGCCCGAAAGGATCGTGCTGACTTCAGGATAATCAAGCACATGGCGGAAGGCCCATTCAACAGGGCTGCGTTTCCCGCCGTATTCTCCGTAGACGGCCTTCACCGAATCGGGCGGAAAGGCAAGGCTGCCCCCGCGCAGGGGCTCCATGATCACAAGGGCGCAGCCTTTAAGGCCGGCCGCCCGCATCGCCTCGTCGGTGGTTTCGTTGTCCACGTCGATGAGATTCTGCTGTATCTGGCACATGCCCCAGTCATAGAAATCGAGGACTTCCTTGAAGCAGGGATAACGGCCGTGATAGGAAAACCCTATGGCCCTGATGAGCCCTTCCGATCTGAATTGTTCGTATTCCTCAATGATCTTCTGCTTCTTGATATCTTCCCAAACGGGGACCCCTATGTTATGGATAAGATACACATCAAGATAATCCGTGCGGAGTTTCCTGAGGGTATTCTCAAGATTCCGCCGGGCGTTTTCGTGCAGGGTCTTCCCGCCGCCTGATTTCAGATCTGCCATAACGGGGAAAGGCTGCTTGGTGGCGATTATCACCTTTTCACGGCGGCCGCCTTCTTCCAGCGCCTCGCCCAGTATCTCCTCGCTGGTCAAGTTGTGGTAGCCATAGGCGGTGTCAAAATAGTTGACACCGTGATCCGCCGCGTAGCGTATCATCTCCCATGCCTTTTCACGGTCGACTTCCGCCTTGTCCTCCCTGACGATGCGGGGAAGCCTCATACAGCCCATCCCAAAGGCCGATACCTTGAACCCGGATTTCCCATACATACGGTACTGCATTTTTCACCTCTCAATAACTAGCGTTACCAAACAAGTCCGCTGTCTTGCCAAACTATAAAAGTTAATGTTAACGTTAAGTCAAGGCGTCACGGCCATATTCCACTCAGGCGCCGTACCGGAGGACAAGATGAAAATTCTGTTTATAGGCGGAACGGGAACGATAAGCGCCGCTATTTCCCGGCGCGTTCTGGAACTGGGCTGGGATCTCTACCTGCTTAACAGGGGAAACCGGAACGGGGATCTTTCAGGCGGGCTCCGCGAAAAAAAGGACTCAGGCGGAAAGGGGAACCTTGTTGAAATCACCTGCGACATCAACACGGAAAGCGAGGCGGAAATTGCGTCAAAACTTTCGGGCGTTTTGGGGAAAGGCGGGCAATTTGACGCCGCCGCCGATTTCATCGCCTTTACCCTTCCCCAGGCCGAAAGGGATTACCGCATCCTCGGCGGCCTTGTGAAACAGTACCTTTTTATAAGCTCGGCGTCGGCGTATCAAAAACCCCTTTCAAGCTGCTTCATAACCGAAAGCACGCCCCTTGCCAATCCTTACTGGGAATATTCCCGGAACAAGATAGCCTGCGAAGATTTCCTTATGGCAAAGTACCGGGAATCGGGCTTTCCCGTTACGATAGTCCGCCCCAGCCACACCTACGACGAACGGAACGTCCCTCTGGGCGTCCACGGCAAAAACGGAAGCTGGCAGGTTATTAAACGCATGCTCGATGGAAAACAGGTGATCATTCACGGGGACGGCGAAAGCCTGTGGACCATGACGGCGAATTCCGATTTCGCGGCGGGCTTTACGGGCCTTCTTGGAAACATACACGCCATTGGGGAAGCGGTGCAGATCACTTCGGACGAGACCCTTACCTGGAATCAGGTGTACGCCGCCGTCGCCCGGGCGCTCGGCGTTCCCCTGAAGGCGGCGCATATTTCAAGCGAATTCCTTTCGGCCATAGGACCGTACGATTTTACAGGCGGCCTCATAGGCGACAAGGCCAACTCGCTCGTGTTTGACAACGCGAAACTCAAGCGCCTCGTTCCCGGTTTTACGGCGTCCATACGCTTCGATCAGGGAGTGCGCAAAACGGTGAACTACATCCTCGCCCACAAGGAATGTCAGATTGAAGATCCCGAATTTGACATGTGGTGCGACAGGGTAATCGCCGTGCGGGAAAAGGCGCTTGAGGAACTGCGCAGAGGCCCGCGCCCCTAAAAGCGCCGGTACTACCCCGCCGAGCCTTCGGTTCGCGCTTGCCGCGCGGAGGCTCATTGCAACGCGGAACGCCTACACGCAGAGCAATCCCGCGTCCAGCACAAACTGGGAACCCGTGGCATACCGGGCCTTGTCGCTGGCCACATACGCCACCAGATTGGCCACATCCTCAGGCTCGATCCATGGAACCGGCAGCAGATTCCCGGCGCTCCGTTCGGCGATTTCTATAGGCGTTGTCCCTTCCATGGCGGCAAGCCCGTCGTTCATCGGCGTGTTTACCCCTGTGGGATGAATGCTCACTACCCGGATATTGTGGGGGGCCAGCTCGATGGCCCAGGCCTTGGTCAGGCCGGTAAGCCCCCACTTGGAGGCGGTGTAATGGGAAAGGCGGTTCCCGCCCCGGAGCCCCATGGTGGAGGAATTGTTGACAATCACCCCGCTTTTGGCCCGTATCATGTAGGGAACCACCCGGCGGGTTACGTTGAAAGGGCCCTTTAGATTGATGTCGATCATGGCGTTCCATTCATCATCGGTCATGGAATCTACCGAAGCATAGGCGCAGATTCCGGCGTTGTTAAAGAGAATGTCGATTTTGCCGAAGGCCGCCATGGTTTCCTCAACCGCCTTCCGTACCGCCGCGTCCTCCCGGACATCCCCCGAGGCAATCACCGCCCGCCGTCCCAGCGCCTCGATTTCCCCCTTGAGGCTCTCCAGCTCCGCCCCCGTGCCGAATTCATAACGGGGATAGCCGAGTTTTTTCGCCACGTCGAAGGCGGTAATGTCCGCCCCCTGTTTCGCCAGAAGCAGCGCCGTGGCCCGTCCCTGACCGTGGGCCGCGCCGGTAATAAAAGCCGTTTTGCCGGAAAATTCACCCACAGCCGGCCTCCCCTTCTTTAACATACCGGTAAAGCACTTCGTCCAGCGGTATTCTGGCAATGGTGTTGAAAAGATTGGTGGCGCTCATGATTCCCCCAAAGGCAAAGAGGAGCACAATCTGTTCGGTACTGTAGCGGTCCTTGAGGGTATCGTACAAGGACTGGGGGATATTATGGGGGTCCCGGCCTATGGCGTGTCCCAGATCCATCAGAAAGCGTTCGGTCTCCGAAAGGACAGGGTTGTCGGGATCGTCCCCGGATTCAACAAGAATTTTCCTGAAAAAGGCCGAACAGATCAGGCATTCATTCGCCGCGGAAATGGCGTAGGCGTAGAGGGACAAGGCCCGTTCCCCGATAAAAGGAACGACAAGGTCCCGCAGAGTGTACCACTCCATGTAGGCTTTGAAAGCGGGCACGCTGTGCAGCAGGGTCCGTTTCATGTTGGTAACCCGGCCGTTTTTCGCAATCTGATCATCGTATTCCCGCTTCGCCTCGGGCAAAACGGTCTCATACTCCGTCATGGGTAAAAAACTCATACATTTCTCCTTGGGTACAATCGTTGAAGGATCCTTAACGGACTTCATCATATTTGAAACGAATAATCGGGGGAAAACTGCTGAAGAAACTGCCGGGTCCGTTCCTTTTTGGGGTGGCTGAAGAATTCCTTCGTCGGTCCTTCTTCCAGTATCCGTCCTTTTTCAAGGAACACAACGCTGGTGCCCACTTCCCGGGCAAAGGCCAATTCATGGGTCACCACAATCATGGTGTTTCCCTCCGCGGCGACCTTTCTCATGGTACCGAGCACTTCCTGCACCAGTTCCGGGTCCAGGGCGCTGGTGGGTTCGTCAAAAAGAATCACCCTGGGATTCATGGCCACCGCTCTGGCGATAGCCACCCGCTGCTGCTGCCCGCCTGAAAGGGACGAAGGATAGGCGGACATCTTGTCCCCCAGCCCCACCTTTTCCAGATGGTAACGGGCCAGTTCCCTCGCCTTGCGCCGGGGCATCTTCCGGACCACCAGCAGCCCTTCTTCCACATTTGCCAGGGCGGTTTTATGCAGAAAAAGATTGTAGCCCTGAAACACCATGGACGTTTTCCGCCGGAGCCGGTAGGTATCTTTTTTGGTATAATGCCGGCAGTCAAGGGTTTCATCGTCTACGGTGATGAAACCGGACTGGGACCGTTCCAGCAGGTTGATACAGCGCAGCAGGGTGGATTTTCCCGAACCGCTCGGGCCGATGATCACCACCACCGCCCCCGGCGCCACATCAAGGTTTATGTCGTGGAGCACATGGTTATCGCCGTAGGACTTGTTCAGCGAACGGATCGATATCATGGCAGCTTCCTTTCGTGCCGCCGCAGCCGGCGTTCCGACAGGATCAAAAGCCGTTCCAGCGTAAAGCAGATGAGCCAGTAAAGCAGGGCCGCCACCAGGTAAGCCTCGATAAAATTGGAGGAACGGGCCGCGGTAATCTTTGCCTGGCCTATGATCTCAGGCACCGACGCGGCAAAAGCCAGGGAGGTATCCTTGAGCAGGGCGATGAAGGTGTTTCCCATATTGGGTAACGCCACCAGCGCGGCCTGCGGCAGGGTTATGCGTAAAAAAACCTGAAAGTCGGTCATCCCCAAAGAAGAAGCCGCCTCGGTCTGTCCGGGGGGAACCGAAAGCAGCGCCGCCCGGATAGACTCCGACAAATAGGCCCCTACGTTGAGGGAAAAACAAAAGTACATGAACACGATCGCCGGTATGGCCGAGACATTGAGGTTCCAGGCGTAGATTTCGTTAAGGTACCGCAGTACCATGGGAATCCCGTAATAGCAGAGAAATATCTGCGCCAGAAGAGGGGTGCCCCGCATAAAGGAGGTGTACACTCCAACGATCCTGAGAAGCACCGGAATCCGCCTGATCTTTATAAGGGCGATCCCCAAACCTATAAGGGCGCCGAAGAAAAAGGCCACCGCCGCGATTGCCAGGGAAACCGGTATCCCCCGGGCAATACGCGGAAACGAGCGAACCATAAAGTCAAAATCGAGGATGCTTCTTGCGGGCATGGTTCTCCCCTACGCCAAAACGGTCATTTCGAATAGTCCGTCCCAAGCCATTGAATCGACAGGGCGCTCAGGCGGCCGTCGGCATGGACTTTTGCCAAAGCGGCGTCCAGTTTGTTCCGCAGAGCCGTTCCGGCGG
>JAISEB010000236.1 GCA_031264395.1 Treponema sp.
AAGACTCCCCGCCTCCCCGCTGTAAAAAGTATCCCACTTGCTTTTCCATTTCGGATTCTCCGCTATTATTCTCTGCATCTCTTGGGAGATTGTATTAAAATCTACGCCTGTGGCGGAGAGTGTGGGTAATTCGCTTATAAATCTATTATATACCATTTATACTAACTCTGTTATTAACTTGATTTTAAATGGAGATTTAGGAGTCAATAAGCATTATTCTTTTTTATTTCTTCTTGGTTCGTCATCTATAAACTTTTCTGGTTCAAACTCGATAAAGTTTTCATATCCTTTAATCGCATAAGTCCAGTATTTTACCTTTTCCCCTTTGGCGTTTGTTAATTCTACCTCTTTTTCCGTTAAATATAATATCTGTTGATCGTGTTCTTCAATATGGCGTAAAAAAGAATTCTTGAAATGTTCGCTTAAAATACCAATAACCTTTTTAGCGTTATCGGCAAGCAATTTAATGTCGCTTATATCGTTTCCTACTTCCTCAATGTTGTTATAGCGATCTTCCATATCATTCATATTTTTGGCGTGTCCCATAAAATAGGCAACCAATTCTTTTGACACTCCGCCTTGACTTAAAATAGTTCGGTAGAAATGGCGGAAAGAATGAAAATCAACATTGTTTTCTTTTATTTCTTCTTCCGTATAACCACAATGTATTCCGCATTGCCTATACGCTTCTATAAAGATTGTTCCGTTTTGGGTTTTCCGCTTGCCTGAAAAGAAAAGATAATCGCCAGTTATATTCATTTTTTCAATATATTCATTGATCGCCTTATACACAAAATTGTGAAGCGGAACACGCCTGTAAGCGTTTTCGGTTTTTACTCCGCTATTATCCAATCTGCTGTTATCTATTTTTAGAAAATAGAGTCCGCCTATCTTTTCGATGCTGGATTTTTTCAGCATAAATACTTCGCCTGCCCTTAATCCTGTTGTAGCGGCGATAAGGCATAAAAGGTATTTTTTTCTCCTTATCTGTTTTTCCTGCGGGTTTTCCAAATCATTTCTTGTTTTACCCAAAATCCATAATCCTGGTTCAAACAATACATCAAAAAGCCTGTTGACTGGATAAATCTGCCGCCGTTTGACTTCGCCTTTTATTGGTTTTATGTTGGTATTGACGCCTTGACTGAAAGGGTTGTATTGTATTTTTTCTTTAAGAAAAAGAAAATCTATCGCCTGTTTTACCGCCCCATTTACATAATCGTTAATGGTTTTTGCGGTTAATTTCTTTTCTTCCCTTAACCGCCCGCTAAACTTCAATATTTTTTCGGGTTTCAGGTTTTCAATTTTCGTTATACCTTCCTGTTTTAAAAAAGGTATAAAGTAATTGTTGATAAAACTATTATAGATTTTAATCAGCCTCTTGTTTAACCGCCTTTTGGTTTGTAAGGATTCCAAAAGGTATTTAGATGTTTCGGTATAATAACCGCTTAAAAGAGTATAAAAAGCATTACCACGCCTTCCCTGTATGCCATAGTTGGCAAGAAACAAATCTTTCCACGCTGCCGCCCTTTCTTCCGCTTCCGCCCTGTCAGTAGTTTTCAAACTAAACTTTGTGGGTAATACCTTGCCATTGACATAATAGCGGACGCAATAAACAAACCCCTCTTTCTTCCGCTTTTGTTTGAAAACGCTATAATCTTCCGCCGTCCGCTTTTTCGGCATAAGCTTTTCCAGTTCCCTTAACCGCTTTGTCAGGTCAATCTGTTGCGATACTAACAACACCCTTGACTGCTCCAAACTCTCCAAAACCCTTTCGTTCAACATTTTACGCCCTCTTGTTGCGGGGTTAAAGACCCCAAAAATAAGCGTAAAGGGAAGGTTTAAGGATTATCCAAAAATGGGTCTTGGAAAAATGGGTCTATAATGCCATTTTCAGGCAAAATGCCCTATTTTCTCTTTGAAAACAGGCGAAAAACTTGCGGTTTTACGCTGTTTTTCGCATATTTTCCTGCCGTTTTTGGAGGTGGTCGGAATTGAACCGGCGACCTTTTGAATGCCATTCAAACGCTCTAGCCAACTGAGCTACACCCCCGGCAAGGCTTTTAATCTATCTTTTTTGACAATTTATGTCAAGCGCCCAAATTTTTTAAATGCCCGTGGTCCTTCGTGGACCACAACCCGTTTATATGGCCTTCAAAGAATGTACGTCCCTGACAATGGTCTCCCCCGATGTTCGAAGGCCCGCCGATTCGTCCCTGATTTTGACAATAAGATTGTTTATCTCGCCGAGCGAACTTATCACCCGGTTTCCCCCGCTGCTCTGGGCGTCCATGGATTCCTTTATGCTTGCCGCCTCGTCTTTCACCGCGCTGATAAGGGACACGATGGAATCAAACTGCGCCTGGGCGTCGTTCGACGATTCCCGGGAACTGTCGATCAGATCTTTGATGTTTTTCAGACTCCCGGAAATTTCCTTGGCCTGACGGCCTGAATTGTCCGCCAGTTTCCGGATCTCCCCGGCGACCACCGCAAAGCCCTTACCAATGGCTTCCCCCGCGTGGGCCGCCTCAATGGCAGCGTTCATCCCCAGAATACTGGTCTGATCCGCTATATCGCCGATAACGAGGCATGACTGGATGAGGGCATCGGCCTGGGAGGAGACATCGACGATAAGTTCTCCTATTTTGGTTATCCGTTTTTTGCCTTCCGCGGACGTCTCATTCAATTTGAGAACCGTAGCGGCATTATGATCCAGCGTGGCATCTATAGAATGGATGGTTTTTACCATTTCTTCTATCGTGGACGACGAAGAGAGCACATGCTCCGCGGCGGAACTTATTTCTTCGGACAGACTGCTTATCCCTTCTATACTTTTGTTCATTTCTTCAAGGACATGATCCAGGACCGTGTTTACCGCGTCCTTCATTTTTTGTTCGTTGGTCAGATTCTTCTCAAATTCTTTGTAATACTGGCAATTTTCCCGCTTGTTAAGCCCGTTGATAATAGCCACCGCCATCTGCTCGCAGCTCCGGTACCCACAGGCCCCGCAGTTAAGGATATCTCCCGGTTCGATCTTATGCATTTTGACAAACATGGCGTCAATGTCCGCCTGGGCAGGGGCAACGACCCGCGCCTTGAAAATCGCCGACCGGTCAACATAGGAGCGACTATAAAGATTCTCTTCCCAATGGGCGTCAAGAATCTTTTCAATCCTGTTCTTGTGGAACAATTTTGCAAGCCCCTTGGGCTGATATCTTTTCCTTACCTCCCTGGCCCTTCTTTCTACCAGACACTCAATATCAT
Organism: Treponema sp.; assembly: GCA_031264395.1. Classification (GTDB taxonomy): domain Bacteria; phylum Spirochaetota; class Spirochaetia; order Treponematales; family Breznakiellaceae; genus JAIROE01. Next base: position 3,262 of record JAISEB010000236.1, read on the forward strand.
CCAGATGTTTTCCCCGGTTTCCCGTACCGGCGCCGCCGTTACAGCCCATGTGGCAGTTGAGGCAGTCGATAAGCGGATAAACCGGGGCGTTTCCCTTTTGGATGGAAGCGGACAGATGGGCAAAATAATGATACACCTCGGGAGAACCTTCGATTTTCCGGGTATGGGCGTTTACATCGGAATCGTAGCGTCCCACGGTACGCATAAGCCCTCCGGGGCTGGAAAAAAGTACCGCCCGCTCCGCCGATGGATTGTTATAATCCTTCTCGGGGTAATTGGAGATCCGATCCCCCTTGCCGTCCAGATATTGCTGTATTGAATTGAACGTAACGTTGTAATCTCCCATGCCGCAGGCATCGAATTCCCGCCTCTTGGCGTAACAGGGGGATATGGCCGCAATCTTGTAGTCCTTGTACGCCGGATAATACCGCTTAATCATCTTCATGGTATGCATCATGGGACTGTCCGCGGGGGCCAGCCAGGGGATAAGCTCGGGCCGGTACATTTCGATGAAAGTAACCAGCGCGGGACAGGGCTGGGCAATGACGGTACGGGGCTTCTTTTTTTTCATGTAGGCAATATAGGACTTTACGGTCAGTTCCGCCCCAAAGCTGACATCGAATACCCCCTTGACCCCCAAAGACATGAGAAAACCGTTGACATTAAGGTATTTTCCCTCAAAACTGGCCGCCGACGCGGGGGCCACAATGGCGATGATCCCGATCCCCTTTTGAAGGTCCGCCATGAAACTGTCAAAATCATCCAAACCAATACGGGCGCCATGGGTACAGGCGCTGATACATTCACCGCATCCGATACAAAGATCGCTGTGGTGGTCCACAATATTCCCGGAACCGTTGTTACACATTTTTGCGGGACACACCATGATACAGCGGTGACAATTGACACATTTATCTTCCAGCACACGAATAACCGGCCGCAGGCTCTCTGTTCCCATTTTTGTTTCCTCTCAATAAACAAAGAATGATTCCGACAGACAAGTACACCACTGATGAAGGGAAGCGGAAACAGTATAAACCCACAGGGACCGGAGAGTCAACTCCGGCGCTCCGGCCCGCCTTCAACGTGGGTTTATGACAGGGAAAAGCCGCTTTGCGTCTTTTTCCTGCCTTTGTGTACGGCGGCCGACGGGGGCGGTTGTTCACGCCATCCACAAGTTTACCAAATGTTTACCTTCCCTTAAAACCTGATTTACCTTTTCGTTTTACCCTTGGACCATACAGCGGCGGCGATTCCGCCGCCTTATACAGGGGTAAACGATGAAAAAGAAAAAAGGTCTAAAAACGGCCGGAATAGTTCTTGGAATCATGATTGCCGCGGGGGCGCTCGTATTCGGCCCGGGCCTGTCTGCCGCGGGGAACAAAACCGGGGAAGAAACCGAAACCGGCGAATCCCCGGTTTTTTCGGTAAAAACGGAAAGCGCCGAAAGACGGACCCTGCGCGCCTTCCTTGAGGTAAACGGCGACATTGTAAGCGGACAGGAGGCCGATGTTTTCCCCGATGTACCGGGAAAATTAATCCGGGTCAACGCCGCCCTGGGTTCGCCGGTCCGCAGGGGCGACGTTATCGCCGAAGTGGATCCTTCCAGGCCGGGGGCAAGCTATATGAACAGCCCGGTCTACGCGCCCCTTTCAGGTACGGTGTCAAGGACGCCCCTTTCGGTGGGTTCAACGGTTGATACGGGTACAAGTATCGCCGCCATATCGGCAATTAACAATCTTGAAATCACCGCCCGCATACCGGAACGGGAAATTGCGGGACTCAAACCGGGGCTTAAGGCGGAAGTGACGGTCCAGGCATATCCGGGGGAACGTTTTTCCGCCACGGTCAGCCGTGTTTCGCCGGTCCTGGATAGCGCTTCACGATCAAAACTGATAACCCTCACCTTTGACCGGAACGACAGCCGGATAAACGCCGGAATGTTCGGCCGGATCAAAATCAATACCAGGACCTATGACAATGTGCTTACCGTTCCCGCCGAAGCGGTTGTCAACAAGGGGGGTGAAATTACGGTGTATGTCCTGCGAAATGCCATGACGGATCTTCCCCGGACAGAGAAGCGCGGAGTGGAGGCCGGCGTAACCCTTAATGGACGGACCGAAATCCGCTCCGGCCTTGACGCGGGCGAAGCGGTGGTTGTTCAGGGGCAGCAGCTTTTGAGCGGCGGTGAAGCCGTGCGGGTCATTGACGGAGGCGGAAAATGAGCGTCGCCGGGGCGGTTGTCAAGAGGCCCGTGCTGTGGCTGGTCGTGTTTGCGCTTGTTTCTGTCTGCGGGATCTTTCTTTTTTCGGATATTGCCTTCGATATGCTCCCAGAAGTGGAAGTCCCTTACCTTTCGGTGATCACTACCTATCCCGGGGCCGATCCCGAAACAGTGGAAAAGTCGGTAACCGATGTACTTGAAGCGGGGCTGGTGAATACCGACGGCATAAGCAAAATGACGTCGGTCTCCATGGAACAGTCCAGCGTGATACTGCTGGAGTTTGATTACGGAACCAACATCGACGCCAAAATAAACCGGGTCCGGGAAAATATCGACCTGGTCAAGGCCGCCCTGCCGGATACCGCGGACGCGCCGCTGGTGATGCAGGCAAAAGCCAACGATGATCCCATCATGGTCGTCGGGATAAGCGGCAGGGAATTTTCGCAGAACGAACTGCGGGCCTTTGCCAGGGACAACATCCGGGATCAGCTCAGGCAGATTGAAGGGGTCGCTTCCTGCGATATTGAAGGCGGGCAGGACGCGATAGTACGGGTCGGTATATTCCAGAACCGCCTTGAGGCATATGGGATAACGATAAGCGAAATTGCCGGCGCCCTGGCCGCTCAGAATGTACAACTCGGCGCGGGTTCCATCGAGGATGGGCTCGTCGAGTATTCGATAAAAACCTCCGGTGAATACGACAGCGCCGCCGCCATCGCCGATACCGTGGTCGCCCGGATAAACGGCGCGGACATCAGGCTGGGGGATATTGGAGAGGCGGCGCTGGATTACGCGGAGGAAAAATCGGCGGTGTATATCAACGGGGAGCCGGGGGTGTATTTGTCCGTCATGAAGCAGAGCGGGGCGAATACCGTCCGGATCGCGGACCGCGTGTACCGGCGGCTTGAGACGATACGAAGAACCCTGCCCCAGGGCATCGATCTGGCTGTTATCCGGGACGATACCACGGAGATCCGCGGCATGATTCAGGAACTTGTCAATTCGGCGATTATAGGCGTTGTACTTGCCGTAGCGGTGCTGGTTCTGTTTTTCAGAAACATCAACAGCGCCGTTATCATCGCCCTGTCGATACCCATATCCTTTTTGATTACCCTCCTTGCCATGAGCCTGGCCCATATTACCATCAACATGATGACCCTGGCGGGGCTTATCCTCGGCCTGGGGATGGTTGTGGGCTGTTCCATTGTGGTGCTGGAGGGGGTCGTCAAATTCCGGGAAAAGGGGGAGAACCCCTCCATTGCGGCGGTCCTTGCCGGGGAGGAAGTGATGTCGTCGATCATCGCGTCCACGGTCACTACCATTTGTGTATTTCTGCCCATCTGGCTTTTCAGAAACCGCCTGGAAATCATCGGCCTTCTGGTGCAGGATATGCTCTTTACCATCGGAATCGCGCTCCTGTCAAGTTTGTTCGTGGCGATTTTTCTGGTCCCCGTTCTGGCAAGCAAATGGCTTCCCGTCCATAGCCGCCTTCAAAAACCCCTCCGCGGCCGTTTTAGCTCCTTCATTGACCGGAGTATCGCTTCCGCCCTGGACGCCCTGAACCAGGCCTACGGCCGGCTTCTGGCAAAGTCCCTGAAATACCGGCTCCTTACCGTCCTGCTGGTCGCCGCTATTTTCGCGGTTTCGATCCTGGCTCTGGCAAAGATTGATATTGTCATGTTCCCCGAGATGGAAAACGGCTCCGTCACGGTTGACATAACCATGCCCCTGGGAACGCGCTACGAAGACACAAGAGCCGTCGCCCTGGAACTGCACGAATACGCCATCGCGGAAATTACGGGAACAAAGAACATTACCGCCAGGATCGGAAAAACCGCCGCCATGAGCGACGAGGGAAACAACACGGCGAGCGTTACGGTCGTCCTTGACCTTGACGACCCGCGGGCGGATTCAAGCGGCATGGTAAAAGAAAAACTCCGGCGCCGTTTTTCCGCCTTCCCCAACGCGGCCTTTGCCTTCGGGGAGGATGATTTTGCCGCCCTGATCGGCGCCGATATTGACATCGTCCTCCGCAGCGACGATTTGTCCCGGGGACTTGCCGATACGGAGGCGGTCAGGGCCCTGCTGGAAGAAAAGGTGCCGGAAGTACAGGACATAGCCGTTGACACGAACGCGGGACTGCCCCAGGTAACGGTAACCATTGACCGGGAGCGGGCCTACAACATGGGGCTCTCCATCAGTTCAATCGCCAATGAAATAGCCGCGTCCGTGAACGGCGTAACCGCCACCGTCTTCAGGCAGGGCGGCGATGAGTACGACGTGACGCTGCAGCTTGTAAAGGAGGACCGCTACGAGCTTCCCGATTTGGGAAGAATATTCGTCCGCTCGTCCACGGGCGCGCTCTTTCCGGTCTCCAACTTTGCGAATTTTGAAAAAACCCTGGAACCGGAACGGATCAACCACGAAGGGCAGGCGCGGACCATCCATATAACCGCAAAGCTTCGGGAAGGAGCGTCCCTCAATCAAACGGAAGCGGCCATAAGGACGCTTCTTGCCGGACAGGGAATAGACGCGGAATTTGCCGGGGAGTCCGCCGAAACAGGCGATATGCTGCAAACCTTTATGCTGGTCATCATCCTGGCCATTCTTCTGGTATTCGGCGTCATGGCGGCCCAGTACGAATCCTTTCGGGACCCGATCATCAATTTCTGCACCATACCCCTCATGCTGATCGGCGTCGCCGCCATTCATCTTGTTACCGGGCAGGCCATGAACGCCTTTACGATGATAGGCTTTGTAATGCTTCCCGGCATCGTGGTCAACAACGGCATCCTGCTGGTGGACTACACCAACCTGCTTGTCCGCAGGGGAACGCCCCTCATGGACGCCTGCCTTGAAGCCGGCGTTTCCCGGTTCCGTCCGGTTCTGATGACCACCCTTACCACCATGCTGGGCCTGGCGCCCATGGCGTTTTTTCCCGGCAAGTCATCAATGATGATCGCCCCCATAGGACTCGCCCTTTTCGGCGGCCTTACATCGGCTACGATCATTACCCTGTTTTTTATTCCGGTGATGTACTCGCTGATTAACAAGGAGAGTGAAAAATGAAAACCAAACCGGCTTTACTTTGCCTGGGCGTTTTGATTGTTTTGAGGGCAAACCATGTCTTTGCCGAAACAGCTTTGGATATTGAGGCTGCCGTGGGGATTGCCCTTGAAAAAAATCTTTCCCTGGAACGCTCGCGGATGGAAAGCGCCTCGGCAAAACGGAGATACGGCCGTTCCTGGAACAGCCTGATTCCGTCCCTTGAGGCGGGAGTTTTGGCGGCCCGTCCAACTTCAATCACCGGCCCCGTTCCTCCCGAAAGCAATACATGGATGCCGGGCTTTTCCCTTTCCGCCGGGTTACAGCTTTCGCCGTCTCTTGTTACGGATATAAAGCGGACAAAAGAGGATTACGAGGCGGGCCTGCTCAACTACGCGGCGGCCCGGCAGGATCTGGAATTCCAGGTGCGGCGACTGTATTACCAGCTCCTGGTATTGCGGGCCAACACGGAACTGATGGAACAAAACGCCGCCGGCGCCCAGGGCCGGTATGAGCAGATCCGCGCGCGGCAGCGGGCAGGACAGGCGTCAAACCTGGAAGAGCTTTCCGCCCGGCTTGACGTACAAACCCGGCGGACCGATGCGCAAAGCGCCGCGGCGGCCTATGAAAACGCCCTGGACAGCCTGAAACACCTGTTGATGATCCCCCCGGAAGAAACCATTGTTCTCCGGGGCGCTTTACAAACCCTGTCTTTTGCGGAAGCCGAAATATCGGCCGAAACGTCAGGGGAAGCCCCGGCCATAGGGGCACTGCGAAAAACCATCAGTTCCCTGGAGGCACAACGCAGGGGACTGCGGATTAGTTCCTACGCGCCGTCGTTGAATCTTTCCTGGAACGCATCTCCCCTGTACAGCGGTAAAACCCATGACTGGACGGACAGCGGGCTGTTTTCCATAACCCTTTCCATAAAGCCGGACAACTTTTTACCCTGGTCCCGGGCGAAAGAGGAAATTGATTCCCTCAGCGACAGTATCGCCATGGGGCAAAACCAGCTACGGGAAAGCATACTGGGCCGTCAGAACGCCATCCAGAAATTACGGAGGGACATTGCCCAGTCGGGAGAGGCTGTCGAAACCCTCCGCCTGAACGTTACCCTGGCCGGGGAAAGCTACCGGGCGTATGAGGATGCTTACCGCCGGGGCGCCGTGGATATACAGAGCCTCTATTCCGCCCGGGACAATGTTTTGCTCGCGGAAAACCAGCTTTTGTCGGAGCAGTACAACCTGGCGGCGGCGATCCTTGAGCTGGAGAAGGAACTTGCCCTTCCCTTTGGAACCCTTATGCGGTGGGAGTAGGGCTATGCGGAAATTCAGTTCCGGTGGTATGGTAATGGGGGAATTTACCGGGGAGCAATGATCATGACCATAAAGCGGCAAATATTCATATCCAATATCCGCGCTGTTCTTGTAACGCTGTTCGGGCTGTTTCTGCTCGGTTTTGTGCTTCAGCTTGTGCTGGCGGGAATCATGGACATCAATTTTGACGATGAACGCGCCATAAGGGAACAGGTTATGCGGGAAATGGAATACGAGGCTCAAGGCCGGATGTCCCTGTTTTTTCTGGCATTCCTTTTCTTCTTTGTAGCGATTATCACCGTGATAAACAATCTGCTTAACTACCGTTTGATAAAAAACATTATCCGTCCCCTGCGGCCTTTAAGCGACGGAGTCAGGCAGATCCATGACAATAATCTTGCCTTCCGCATTGACTATCAAAACGACGATGAATACCGTCCAATCTGCGAAGCCTTTAACGAAATGGCGGCGCGGCTGGAGGCGTCCGCGGCGCAAAAGGGGCGGGACGAGGCAAACCGCCGGGAACTCATAGCCGGAATCTCCCATGATCTGCGCACGCCCCTCACCTCAATAAAGGGGTATCTTGAAGGACTGGAAAGCGGCGTCGCTTCCACGCCGGAAATGCGGGACAATTATTTTACCACCATAAAGAATAAGGCCGCCGATATGGAACATATCATTGAACGGCTTTTTCTCTTTTCAAAACTCGACATGGACGATTTTCACCTTGACCTGCGGCGCGTCGCCCTTATGCCGGTCATTGCGGATATGATAGAAGAGGTCTCGCCGGAATACAGGCAGCGCGGCCTTGCCATACATATTACCGAAAATCACCGGGAGGTATTTGTCCTGGCCGATACGCTTTTGCTCCGCAATGTCCTCGTCAATATTCTGGAAAACAGCGTCCGGTATAAAACAAAGCGGGCCGCTACTATGGAAATAAGCGCCGCCGTTGTTAACGCCTCTATCATGCTGCGTTTCGCCGATGACGGACCGGGGGTTAACGCCGGGATACTCCCAAAGCTGTTCGATGTCTTTTACCGGGCCGATCCGTCCCGAAGCATAAAGGGTTCCGGTTTGGGCCTTGCCATCAGCAAAAAAATCATTGAACGCTCGGGCGGCGCTATCTACGCGGAGCTTCCGTATTCCGGCGGCCTCGCGGTAATTATCCGCCTGCCCATTGTACAGGAGCTGCACCATGGAACATACAAAGCAAAAAATATTGATCATTGAGGATGATAAAGACATTGCCGCGCTGGAAAAAGATTTCCTGGAAATAAACGGCTTTGAGACTGCCATAGTGAACAACGGCGTAAAAGGTACGGAGCGCGCGCTGTCAAATCAATTTTCCCTTGTCCTGCTTGACCTGATGCTTCCCGGAAAAGACGGTATTGCCGTCTGCCGGGAAATCCGTACCAAGATTGACGTACCAATTCTTATGGTAACCGCCCGCAATGAAGACGTTGACAAGGTACGTGGCCTGGGGATCGGCGCCGACGATTATATTACAAAACCATTTTCCATGACCGAACTGGTAGCCAGGGTAAAATCACATATCGCCCGGTATGAACGGCTTACGAAACATGCCGGTCAAAGAAAAAAGACGGATGAAATTGATTTCGGGTGGTTCCAAATCAACCACGCCGCCCGCCGGGTTTTCGTCAACGGCGGCGAAATCACCGTTGCCAATAAAGAGTACGAACTGCTCTACTTTCTTGCCGGCCACGCGGAAACGGTGTTCAGCAAGGAACAGCTCTACGACAAAATATGGGGCGAAGATATGTACGGGGACATGAAAACCGTGGCGGTGCACATTAACCGCCTTCGGGATAAGATCGAAAAAAATCCTTCCAATCCGCTGCACATCCAAACCGTCTGGGGCGCGGGCTACCGGTT
>JAISEB010000282.1 GCA_031264395.1 Treponema sp.
GCGCCGTAGATTTTTTGGTATATGGAAAATTTTTCCCCGTAACGGGCGGCCATTTGGGGATTGGGGGTAAAGGTTCTGTCTATATGCACCGCTTTTTTTACCGCTTCTTCGGGCGTTGAAAACCCGGCGCCCAGAAGGCCGAGAATGGCGGCGCCGAGAGAGGCGGCTTCCCGTACCTTGAGCGTGGAAACGGCGCAGCCTGTAACGTCCGCCTTTATCTGCAGCCAGAGCGGTGAGTTCGCGCCGCCGCCTACGGCCCGCAGTTCGTTTGCCGCTATGCCCGCTTCGGAGAGTTTTTCAAGGTTGATCTTCAGTTCATAGGCAAGGCTGTCCATGATCCCCCGCGTTATGTCATGGCGGCTCGTGGACATGGTGAGTCCGAGAAAGGCTCCCCTGGAACCGAGATCGCACCAGGGCGTGCCGCTGCCGTTAAAGTGCGGAAGTACAAACACGGAAGACGGCCCGGCGGAACACTTCTTTTCCATGACGGCGTAAGCGTTACCTCCCGCCGCCTCCCGGACTTCTTCCGCGCAGAAGTTGTCACGGTACCATTTAAGCAGGATGCCGGCCGTATGGTTCAGTGAAAACGTAAAGTACATTCCCTTTACCGCGTGACAGTAACAGGGGTAAAAACTTTCGAACATCACGTCTTCCAGAGGCCGCTTCTTAAAGGCCGCGCCTATAACTTCCGCGGTGCCGCAGGAATCGACGGCGATATGTTCGCGTATCACTCCCGCTCCGACGGCGGCGCAGGTCTGGTCGTGGCCGCCCGTTACAAGGGTAACGGGGGAGGTGAGCCCCCATTCGTCCATGAGCGCGCCGCCAAGAACGCCGGCGGCAGTACCTGAGGCGGCCGGGCGCGAAAGTTTTTCCGCGTCAAGACCCATAGCGTCAAGGATCTCTTTCATCCATACTTTCTCCTCAAGTGAAAAGAGCATGGTCCTGGAAGCCATCGTATAATCGATGACAGGCTCCTCCGCCCCCAAAAGGGAGATCATGTAGTCCGCGTAGGTCATGTACTTCCATGTCTTTTCGGCGATACGGGGCCTTTCTTCGATGAACCAGAGAATTTTCCCGGCGGAATTCATGGGATGCGGCCTCATGCCCGTTTTCCGGTAAAGGTATTTTTCACCGAATTTTCCGGCGAGAAAGGCGCTCTGTTTTTTTGAGCGGTAGTCCATCCCCAGAACGGCGTTGTGAAGCGGTTTCAGGTTCCTGTCCACGGGGATCACGGCGTCCCCCTGTACCGAAATGGAGAAGGCCCGGATGAGGCGCCTGTCTTCGCATTGAGCGACGACGCTTCCGATGACATCCTTCGTGTGACGCCAAACGGCGGCGCTGTCCTGTTCGGCAAGGCCCCTCTCGCCGCAGATTACGTCATATTCACGGAAAGCGCCGCCTGAAACGGCGCCGTCCAGGTTCATGGCGATTGCCTTGACGGCGGTAGTGCCGACATCGATTCCTATGGAGATCACGGGGAGCGTATCCTTTCGGCGACAAAGAGGGCGTCGGTGTTATACCCCGCCATGGGCAGGACGGTGACGCCGCCGCCTGATTCGGGGGAAGGCGAGACGGCGCGCCGCCTGTCGAGGAGGTGGAGGCAGGTGTCGTAGCCGCCGAGATCGCTTCGGATCACGACGCGCCGCGCGCTGGGAATGTAGATCGCGATGAGGGAAAGATCCGGCGAGGCGGCGGCGCGGATCTGGCTGGGGCCCTCTATCAGCGCCTGATTCGGCTCGAGGAGACGGAAACCGTAACGCTCAAAAAGCCACTTTGCCCAGGAAACGTCCCACGCGCCCTCGAATTGCAGGGCCTCGCGCCAGAGAAAGGGGGCGCCCGAGAATCCTTCGCTTCCAAAGGTCATGCCTTTACCCTGAAACATCCAGATCCCGTGCGCGCCGTAGGTAAAACCCGCTTTCGCTCCCGACAGGAGGCTCTGCCATACAGCCCGCCGTACCTCAAAGGCGCTCCAGCGGGGATAGTCCCACCCGTATCCGTGGCCCTCGTAACAGGGTTCGCCGTTTACAACGGGCCGTTTTACCGGAACCGTTCCGCCGTCCGCCGTTTGTTTCCGCGCCGGATAATTGCTGAATTTCTCCGCGAGGGTGAAGGGGCTGTCGGTGTCGCCGCCGCCGTGTCCCGACTGGAACATGTAAAAATCGAGCGAGGCGCTGTCCCGTATGGGCGGGGGAATTTCCGCGGAGGGGTTGATGTGCATGGTGGTAAGGGAGAAGGGATTCCGCTTTTTTATTTCCTCAAGCATGATCGAGTAATACCGCGTCACCGTTTCCGTGTCGAATTTTGTATCGCCGCTTATGATGTAAACGGGATTAAAGCGGCTGAATTTCGCCGTCACATATTCGGCGTATTCGGGAAGGCTGGATTCCTCCATGACGGAGATGTTCCCTATCTGCTCCGACGCCCAGGAGCCGGGTATGTAGTTGTTCCAGAGAACAACCAGCGCGGGAACGAGCCCTTTTTCCGTCATGATTTCGAGCATGGCCCCGGCTTTTTCAAAATAACCTTCGTTCCGCGCGGAAAAATCCATTTTTCCGTTTTTCATGGCAAACGGAAGTACTGTTTGTGAACCGGTACTGGTGTCGTTCAGTATGGGAAGAATGCTTATTTGCAGGGCGGTAAAACCCTGGGCTTTACGGAAGCCGGCGTACTCTTCCCACTCGTCAAGCGAAAGATTGGAAAAGGCCATCCACGCGGTATCGGCCATGTAGAAGAACGGCCGCCCGTCCCTGGTAAACGTCATGGTCGACGTGTCGATCTCAACCTGTTTCATATACATTCCCTATAGTTTGTTCGCGCGTATAGCCCCGTCGGTTCTTTTCAGGATTTCCGAAGCAAGGGCCGGATTCCGCTTGACAAGCGAAATGTAGAGACTTTCGATGATGCACAATTCCGGAATGCGCTTTGTCATTATTTCTCCCATCGTGTTCTGCATGAACGAGGCGGTAAGGAGGACGATGTCGGCCTGCTTTGTAAGGGGGGACACGGGAACATTGGTAATGGCGATTATCCTGGCCTTGCGGAGCTTTGCCTCCTTGACGGCGCTGTGAATGGTGCCGGTGCGGCCCGAGTGTGATATGGCGATCACCGCGTCGTTCTCGGAAAGCTGCGACGCCTGTACAAGCTGGCTGTCAAAATCATACATGCACCGCGCGTCGATGCCGGCGCGGGCGAATTTGAAGCATCCCGAAAGGGCCACGGCCAGCGCGTCGCCGCTTCCGACCCAGAGCACCTTCCGCGCGCGCCTTATTATTTCAACCGCCCCGAGGTAGCTTTCCATGTCGAGCATGTCAAGGCTGTCTTCAATGGCCCGCACGGACGCCATGAACACCTTGCGGACGACGTCCCCGTCGCTGTCGTCTGCGGTAAGCCCGGCGTACAGCAAGTCGCCGCCGGAACCGGGCTCCGCCTCTTTCCGCCCGACAATCGATGAACGCAGCTCTGGATAGCTGCCGTAGTTAAGCCGCTTTGTGATGCGGAACAGCGTCGCCTCGCTGCATCCGGCCATGGCTGCCGCTTCGGTGATGTTGTTTTCCGCGATTTTTTCGGGATTGGCCAGCATGAAATCGGCCGCCTTTTTTTCCGCGGTTTTAAGGGAAGGGTAGACCGACTGCAGGCGCACAAACGTTTCCCGCGCGATATGTTTTGCGGAAACATCCTCGCCGGTTTTTTTAGGGGCCTTCCCGTTTTCTTTTTTCATGGTTGTTTCTGTTCCTTTTCCTTTTCAAGTTCTTCTTTAAGCCACGCGCCGACGGCGCCGTGATTGTGGTTGTGATAAAAGTCTTTTTTCGAAAACCGGGGGCGCCGGGAAAGTTCGTCGGCAACGGCGTCAAAAAAAGCGATGACGGCCAGTATGCTCGCCGTGGGAAGCACGCCGCGGTGATCGGCCTCTTCGGTATCCAGAAGGAGAAGGAGGCTTGATGCCCTGGCCAGAGGGGAATCGGGATTTTGGGTAACGGTGATGAGGGTGACTCCTTTTTCCCTGACCGGCTCCAGAAGATTTACCAGTTCCTCGGTGCCGCCGCCCCGGGAGATCATGATGAGAAGGTCTTCCTTTTGAACGGAACCGAACGCGCCGTGGGCGGCGTCTCCGGCGGAAACAAAATACGACGGGATGTTTGCCACGCAGAGCATGTGGGCTATTTTCCGGGCGGCAACGCCCGACGTTCCCATTCCCATGGTAACGACGCGTCCCCCGCACGCGAGTATTGCCCCGAGCGCCGCCTCGTAATCTTCCGGCCTTACAATGCGGCACAGGCGTGAAAGAACGCGGGCGTCTTTTTCCCACATGAGGCGTGCCCGTTCAAACGCGCCTTCTTCCGCCGTTTTTTTACGCATACGATTTTCTCCCGTTAACAGGTAAATACTACCTTGAGCGCTTTTCCTTCCTTTGCCAGTCTTATACCTTCCTCCGCCCTGTCCAGAGAAAGTACGTGGGTAACGAATTTGGACGCCGGAAAACGGCCTTGCGCCATCATCGAAAGGGCCGTCCTGTGGTGGCGGGGCGCGAAGGTGGTGGTTCCGGTGAGCTGGAGCCCCCGGTAGTGGATCAGATTTGTGTCGATGCCGGGTTTCGACGCGCCCTGGGGAAGCCCGCCGAAAAGGAGGATGCGCCCGCCTTTTGCCGCCATTTCAACTGCCTGTACCTGGGTCTGCGGAACGGGGTTTGCCGTTATCACCACGCCGGCGCCCCTTTCCCCGGTGTGCCGCAGTACCGCCCTGACCAGGTCTTCCTTTGAGGAATCGACAAGGATGTCCGCGCCGAAATTCCGGCACATTTCAAGACGTTCGGGAAAAACGTCGGCGGCAATAACGGTTGAGGCGCCGCGTATCTTCGCGATGGCGGCGTGCGCGCAGCCTATGGGGCCGCAGCCTATGATGGCGACCGTGTCCCCCAGGCCCACGTTCCCCCTCTCCTGCGCGTGAAGGCACGAAGAAAGGGGTTCGGCAACGGCGGCGTACACGCTGTCCAGGCCGGGGGGCAGCGGCCGTATGGTTCCCCTTGCGAGGGCCTCGGGGGGAACGGCCATGTATTCCGCGAATCCGCCCTGCCAGTCTATGGCAAGTTCCCGTATGTGTTCGCAGAATTCGAATTTTCCTTCAATACAGAAGTCGCAGCTTCCGCAGTAAACTACGGGAGCTATGGCCAGCATGCCGCCCTCCCTTAGGGGAGCGGCGCACGAAGGGCCGACCCGCACGATTTCTCCGGCGATCTCGTGTCCCATGATCCACGGATAGCTCATGTTCTTTCTGCCCGAGTACAGGGTGCGCAGATCCGAACCGCACAGTCCGCACGCCGTTACCTTTACCACAATACCGCCCTCGGGGCATTGAGGGGTATCTACCGTTTCAACGCCAAAATCGCCGGGGGCCTTAAGCACGAGGGCTTTCATTTTTTCAGGAATAGAGCGCATCCTGAACCTCCCTCATGCTTCTGAGCACAGACTCGCCTTCGAAGCGGACATCGTCACGGGTGATGACGCGATCTTTGGGGATCCCCCTTGTGAGTACGGCCCCCGCGGCAAGACCCGCGGGCAGCGCGCGCAGTTTCAGCGCGTCTTCGTAACGCTCAATGCCCACGCGGTAACAGTACCCGCCTATTTCGTCGAGCGTTTCCCCTTTTTCAAGATCCTTTTTCGCGACGGCGGTACATTCGCTTTGAAGCCTCTGCCCCGGATGGCCCGAGCTTTCGCCGTAGATCACCGCCTGCGCCGCCGTAAGGGGCGTTTCGCAGCTGCAAAGATGATAGGGCCTTAACAGGAGGTAGTAGGGGCCCTGTCCCATGTCCCGCTGCACGAGGGCGTCTTTAAGCTTTTGATTTTCCGTGGTGAAGATGACAAAAACACCGGGGTTGATGTCCCCTATGCCGTAATCGACGGCCCCCTTGCGCCTGAGAATGCCGCCGTCCTTTTCCAGCGCGAATACGCTGGTGAGTTCCCCGGTGTTCACCTTCGGGCCGTGCATGTTGCTTATGTCGGGAAGGAGTCCTGTGGCGTTGGAAACGGCCGCCATTTCTATGCTTGTTTTCGAGCCGTCGACAAATTCGCAGAGCATCCTTGCGCTCATCTTCCGCCCGGCGGCCTTTTCGGCAAGCGCCCGCGGATTCGCGTAGATGTCAAGGGGATTGTTTTTGCCTTTTCCCGCCGCGACCACGTCAAAGCCCATGGCTTTCGCGAAACGGTGTATTTCGATAATGGCTCCAGGCTCGTCGCCCGCGGCAAGGGAATACACGACGCCCGCCTGGCGGCAGAGATCCCTCAGCACGGGACCCGCGGTGACATCGCATTCCACGTTCATCATGGTGATGTGTTTCTTGTGCCTTACACATTCAAGGGTGATTCTGGCCCCCATCTCGGG
>JAISEB010000269.1 GCA_031264395.1 Treponema sp.
ATCGAAGAATTTGCCTATTGGCTGAAAGAAACCGTTGATGATGATTTTATCGACTGGATTCCCGAGGACTACCAGTCCCGTCCCTTTGAAATTCTTGAAAAGGCCGCCGCCTGCCCGCAAGTGAAGACAAAAGACCTCTACGATTATTGCATGAGCGAAATGTCAAGGGAACGGTATTCGGGCCTCTATATGGCGGATTATTTTAACGACCTGCTTATGAAATTGTCGAAAGATATAAATCCCGACGCCTTCATTGAATTGCAGTTGCAATTACTTGGCAAGGTTCAGGACAAAAGCTCTCACGAGGCGGAAAAAATTCTCGGCCGCATTATTGCTTTTTACAAAAGCCGCCATCAGAGCGGAAAGGCCTGGAAATATGTGGAAGAGAATCTGCAAATAGACGATTTCCGCATGAAGGTAGTTGAAAAAAGAATCGAACAAAAGAAATTTTCCGAGGCAAAAAAACTCATCCACGATTATATTGGCAAGAAGCAGAACAAATATCATGCCGATACATGGGATGAATATCTTCTGCAAATCGCCCAGGCGGAACAGGATGTTCCCGCCATACGCAGTGTTTCTTTTTCATTCATCAAAGATGATTTTAGTGATAAATATTACCGGATATACAAATCCGCCTTTAGCCCCGGCGAATGGCCGGAAAAGTTTGAGGAACTCTTCCGGCATTACGATACCCAAAAAGGCCTTTGGGACAATCCCGCGGCGGATCTTTTGGCCGCCGAAGGGATGGCGGAACGGCTGATGGAGTACATCGGGAAAAAGCTTTCCCTGGAAAATCTGGAGAAGTACCACCGGTTTTTTGCCGCCGCTTTTCCCGAAAAGACCCTTGCCCTTTTCCGGAAGGCCGTTGATCGCTACGCGGAAAACAATACGGGCCGTACCTGTTACGAGCATATTGTCAGCGTGTTCAAAACGATGAAAAAAATACCCGGCGGCAACGTGGTAACGGCGGATATGAAAGCCCGCTACATAATCAAATACAAAAACCGGCGGGCCATGATGGAAATATTGAGCCGGAAAGGTGTTTAAGCGGCCGCCGTATTTTTCTTGTTGTACTCGTCTGCCAGCGCATTTACATTCTTTATAATAATATAAAATGCGATAAACGGCCCGACAATAATGAATGAACCCAGAATATACCAAAGCAATACTGTACCGCCGCTTTCTTTAAACGCAAGCCCGTAGCGTTGTGCGTTGTCCTGCAGACGATCCCCAAGCATAAATAACCAAACCAAATCATAAATACCAAAGGTTATAATTCCAAGAAAAAAATATTTCAAGAAACCTCCGGTTTTTTTGCCGTCGCCTTCACATATTGAATTTACATCTTTTGCCAGTTTGTGAATCCAATAAAGGCTATAGATACCAAAAGTAATAATCGAAAGAAGTATCAGCCCCGCAAGTCCTCTTTTCTTGATCATATATTACTCCTTATACTTTTTCCATTTTATCATGATTTGTTGTTTATTGTCAACGAAAACAAACCGGTTCCAAAAACGGCGTACTTTGTTCGTGCTGCCGCCATGCCGTATAACTGGATTTGTACATAGAACTGTATTACTATATGTTTTATGAAGTAAAAACGTGACGGCGAGGTGAGTCCATAACATGGGTGTTGTACGGTTTTTGGCGGAAGAGAAAGTCTGGATATTTGAATACCGGGATGGCCTTAACTGCCCTTTTAGCGGGAGGAAGGTAATTCCCGTAGGGACGCGGGAATGTGTCTTCTGCCCCGCGTTTATTTCCGTTGACCGGAACAGAAACAGGCATGTCACGGTTCTCAAATGCGGGGGAAAACGCCGGATAGCGCAGCAGCGGACCTTCGTGGAACGCTCGTAAAGGTGTGACGATTCTTGTTGACAAAACATCAAAAAACCCCTCAGAATTACAGATAAAATCAATTGTCGAAGGACATTAAGCTCAAGGAGAGTGTATCATGTCAGATGTATCGGAGAAAAAGCCCCTGGAAAGCAAATTTTTTACCGCTCTTCGTCCGTATTTCGCGTTTGTTGACAGTACCAGGTTTTTCACCATTCCGTTTTCCTGGTTGTACATCCTGTTTGCCGTGGTATTTTTGCTTACGCCCTTTGCCGTCCTGTATTTTTTGATTGATAACGGTTTTTTTAGACAGTCCGCCAAGGTAATTGTGGGCGGCATCCTTTGCTGGATTGCCATTATTGCTGCCTCATGGATAGCGTTTCAGGTCTGGTGGAACCGGAAAAAGGTAGTCCATACCGACAAGCTGGATACCAGTGTCGTTATAAACGCCTTTGCCCATCTGGTTTATACGTTTTGTGAATCCCTTGCGCATTTTGTGGGTGTAGCGGGCTTTTTTACCGGTCTTTTCGCCCTGATCTTTGGCGCCGGCGTGCTGAGATTTTTCGGGTCGGGGGCATCTGCCCCGCTGACTCTGATGATCTGTTCCCTGGTGGGCGGTTATCTGGGCGTATGGATTGCCAGGCTGGCGGCGTTCCTCTTCCGGAAGATCGCCGAAATTGTCGTTTATGTTGTGGTAAGAATATTCAAATTCTTTGTCCATATCATCAAACAGCTGTTTGAGTATTTCTTCATTTTCTGCCAGTCTGTTGTTGACTTTATCGTCAACGGCTGGAAGGTGGTTGTCGCCCTTGTGGCAAAACTGGGGAATACCCTGCTCGCGATAGCGCATGCTCCCGTAAATTCCAACAGGGCCAGCATAACCTATAACAATGACTAGTCTTTTTGGGGGTATACGCCATGACGCCATTAAAGTCCGGTATAGATCTGCTGGAAAATGAAAGCCTTACGCTGGAAATAGACGCGGAATTGTATATTACCAGCCGGTGCGCTGTTCTGCGTTTCCTTCAGGGCATTATCAGGTTTTTTGCGCAGATCCTTGGATTCAGAAAACGGGGTTTTCTGGTTGTAACCAATAAACGGGTTGTGGAAATTTACAACCAAATCATTTTTTGGATTATCAACATCAGAAAATATGTTAACAGCGTGCCGCTTTGTAAAATAGATAAAGAAGTCGATTATGTCAAAAAAGGAACCTTTGCGTTTCTGTTCAGGGCATATCAGCTTTATTATCAGCGTTCCTGGCGGCGGGTATATGTTATACTGAGGGGGCTTGATGAAAAGGAAGTTCACCAGGTTTCCAACGCCGTTTATAAGACATTGGAACCTGTTCAATAACCCGGCGGGTCACTGAACAGGCCTTGCGGTTTCGAGGCTGAAGGCCTTACAAAACCGTCTTTTTTAGCGGCTCCGGATTCGGAGCCGCTTTTTTGTATTTCTCCATGTTTACCCGGCCGTTTTTGGATACCCGCACGCCTTCCGCGCGCAGCAGGGCGGTCTGGAGCTCCATGCCGTTCGATGGCCCCAGCGCAATGCTGCCGTCTGCCCTGATAACCCGGTGCCAGGGAAGCCCTTCCTTCTTCGACAGGGAATGCAGAACCCTTGCAACCTGCCGCGCCCCGTTGGGAAGTCCCGCGGCACGGGCAACGTCCCGGTAGCACGAGATCCTTCCCCGGGGTATCGAACGAATTGCCTCGATAATGGCGCGGGTGGAGGGAAGATAATCCGTTTTCATGTTCTTTTTTCCTTTTGCCTTACAACGGACACATAGGCGGCATACAGCTGTACCGCCATTACCGGCCAGCCTATGGGCTCGGACAGAAACACGCCCCACGCGCCTAAAAAGAGGGGCAGCGCAAGTACGGCGGCTATCCGCAGCGCGGCTTCAAGAAGGCCCGACACCATGGGCGTGAAACTGTTGCCCATGCCCTGCAGTCCCGAACGGTACAACAGCAGCATATACAGAAAGGGTAGCAGTACAAGGCAGACCCGAAGCTGTTTTACCGCCGTATCCAGCACCGCGTCTACCTGGGCATCTTCGCCTGAAACAAGGATGCCGAGTATCCGCCGCCCAAAAAGAAACATGAATGGTATGATAACCATAAGCCCGGCAAACAGGATACGGCGGGCGCTTCTTACGCCGCTTGTTATACGGTCAAAGCGGCCGGCCCCGTAATTCTGCGCAACAAAGGCTGCGGCGGCCCCTTCCATTCCGCTTCCCATGATAAAGAGGACGCTGTACAGTTTTTTGGCCGCCGCTATGCCGGCGATAAAAACCGTACCGTATCCGTTGATGATGTACTGGATGATAATTCCCCCCGCGGCGGCGGCGCAGTTTCTTGCGCCCAGCGGCGCGCCAAGCCGCAGTAATTCCCCGGCAAGGGGCGCGCCGGGCGCGAAGTCTTCGCGGGTAAAATTCATTCCGGCGTGTTTTATCAGATACCATACGTTGAACCCGGCCGAAAGGAACTGTACGCCTGTTGTGGCGGCGGCCACCGCGGCGACTCCCATGGGCGTGTACAGTACCAATACAACATCCAGTATAACGTTGAGGACCGATGACGCGATAAAAACATACAGCGGGGTTTTGCTGTCTCCCGTTGCCCGGAATGCCGAAAAAACGACGCTGTTTATAAAAACGGCGATTATGCCCCCGGACAGGATGCCCAGATAAAGAGCCGCGTCGTCAAGAATTTCAAGAGGCGTGTTCATTACCGTCAGCAGCGTTTTGGAGAGGGCAAGGCACAGTCCTGTCATGACAAGGCCAATGACAAACGCCAGCCGCAGAGACAGGGCGCACGCGCGCCGAAGGCCCGGATAATTTCCGGCGCCGAAACGCTGCGCCGTCAGGGCTCCGAAGCCGTGGGAAAAACCGAAAATGACGGCCTGTATCAGCCAGTAAAGGGCCCCAGACGCGCTTACCGCAGCAAAGGCGTTTACCCCTATCAGCCTTCCCACAACCATGCTGTCGGCAATAGTGTACATTTGCTGAATTATGTCACCGAGCATCAGGGGAATGGCAAAGCGGACAAGCAGCCCGGAAGGCCGTCCGCTGGTCATGGACAGCGCGCTCATCGCGAGAGGGAACGTATTTTCTTTCCGTCAGCCGATCTGTACGGATTCCGCCTGTGCCGCAGGTACGACTGATACGCGGCGCTGCTTTCGTAATACCCCTCAAGGCCCTTGAACGAGGAAGATTCGTCGCAGCGGTAAAGCTCCATAAGAGAAGGAAACAGGGGAGAAGACATGATCCCGCCGGTTTTTGCGAAGGGAAGGCGCGGCAGGGCGGCGGGAAGCATGTGGTTCTTTACCAGATAATGAACATCTTCAATAAGCCCTTCTTCAAAACCGAGCCGTTCAAGAAAACGGCGCGCTTCCCGCGCCCCAAGTTCCGCGTGGCCGTCAAAACGGCGGTTTCCCGAAGGCTCCGAAAGGGGTTTGCCCGCGTCGTGGAGCAGGAGCCCCAAAGAAAGGCGCAGATCGTAACCCCGGCCGGCGGACGGTTTCCGGTATCTGAACGTTTCAAGGGTATGTTTCCAGACGTTTCCTTCAGGATGAAATTCCTTTGAATGATCCACGTTGTCAAGACGGGCAAGTTCCGGCCAGAATTCCGCAAGAAAGCCGTTTTTTTTGAGCAGCTCAAGTCCCAGATTCGGGGACGGTGAAACAAGAAGCCCCGATAAAAGGAAACGCTGTTCCGCCGTTCCGGGCGGCCCTTCCGTCAAAGCGGAATTTCGTACAGGTGAAATAATTTCTTCAATGACGCCGGGCCGTATTTCTTCCTCATGGCAATAGCGGGCAAGGATAAGGGCGGCTTCCATACAGCCCCGGTGGTATCCTGTGCGGTTCTTCCCGTCAGCGCGGAAAAGGCGTCCGGCGCCGGTTTCGGTTTTTCTCAGCAGCCAGTAAACGCCGGAAGGGTCCTGAAAATGTTTCGTTCCCGCGTCCTGGCCAAAGGCAAGCAGGTCAAAGGCGGACCCTCCGGCGTTTTCCGCAGGTTCATCGGGATCGATACAGCGGAACAAATAGGTGCGGCCGTCCCGGAAGACCGCGCCGTCCGCCAGAGCCGCGCCGGGAAAACAGAGATCCTCAAAAATCCGGGCAAGATCCGAAAGACCCGCCGTGGTTTCGACGGAGACAAAAGGCAGATCATCCTGCCCGAAATACCTGTCTATGGCGCTAAAACCCCTGAGGACGGCGGAATGGCCGCCCGACAGCAGCATATCCAGAACGCGTTCCATGGCTTCATTCCAGATACAGCGGAAGAATGGGCATGGCCCGGCCATTGGAGGAGATCCGGTAGCGCAGATCTTCCAGCGCTTCAAGCGCGTCCGCCCCGGGGAATACGCCTGAATCCTGAATGTTCCGTGACACGGCAAGATACGTGAGTATGTTATCGATCAATTTGGGTTTGGGGTATTCGTCGAAAATAACGGGCCGCGCGGGGGCTATTTCCGCGAGGCTCCGGGCGGTGCGGACGGCGTCCATGATTCCGCCTATACTGTCTACAAGCCCGGCGTTAACGGCCCCCAGCCCCGAATAGACCCGGCCCTGCGCAAGGGCCTCAACTTGCGCCGCGTCCATCTTTCTTCCGGCCGCCACCTTGTTCACAAAGTCATGGTACAGATCGAGGATATAGGCGTGAAAACGTTCGGCCTCTTGTTCGTCAAGATCCCGCCGGGGAAGAATAAAGCCGGAAAGAAGATCCGCGTGATCCCCCCGTTTAAGGACATCCATGGAAAGGCCGATTTTTTCACCCAGGCCCTTGTCAAAAAACCAGCTTCCTATTACCCCTATGGAGCCGGTCAGCGTATAGGGCGAGGCGGTGATGTGATCCGCGTACATTGCCGCCCAGTAACCCCCCGAAGCGGCCACCGGCCCCATGGAAACAACCACGGGCATACGCTCCCGCGCGGAACGTATGGCTTCCGCGATATAATCGGCCGCTTCGGCGCTTCCCCCCGGCGAATTGATGCGCACCACCATGGCCTTGACGGACTTCTTTTCGGATATTTCACGTATGGTCTGTTCAAGGCTTCCCGCAGCCATGCCCCGTTCAAGATCGGTTTGGCCCGAAGCGTACACTACGGCAATTCTGGCCGCTCCGGAAAAAATGCCGCCCTGTTTTGTACGGTATCTGGAGGCCTTGCCGGTTATGAGGCTTGTTCCGGGATTTCCGTACCGGAACCACGTTTTTACTTCGGTTCCCGCCAGCCCGTTTACCGCCAGAATCACCGCCTCCCTTCTGCCCGTCATGTCCACAAGGCCGCGTTCCAGGGCGCTCCGCGCCGAAAAAAGATATTCGCTGTCAAGAACGGCGTCAAATTCTTCGGCGCTTTGAAAACGGGCCTTTACGACGGCATCTCTGGTAAGGCCGAAAATATCATCCAGATATTCGCCGTACTGCTTTTTGTCCGCCTCCGACATGCTGTTTCTGGTGAAACTTTCCATGGCGGATTTATACTCAAAATAGCGGAGTTCCCGCACCCCTACGCCGAATTTGTCCAGAATCTCCTTTACAAAGCCGCGTCCCCAGACATAGCCGAAAAGCTGGAGGACGCCCTGTTCATCCATAACGATCTTGTCCGCCGCCGAAGCGAGACAGTAAAGATCCAGATCGGCGGCGCTGATAAAGACGCAGACTTTTTTTCCCGTCTGCCTGAAATTTTCCAGGGCGGCCCTGAGTTCCCACATGTACGCCCTGTCCGCCGAAAAACCGGCGGCGTTTACCAGAAGCCCCTGAATGCGCCTGTCCTTTCCCGCCTGTTCGATAATGGCGAACACATCGATGATCGAGTGATTTCTGACGGCGCGCAGGCGGTTTCGTATTGTCCGGTTGTCAAGGTTGATTTCCAG